>JAMPXL010000025.1 GCA_023701165.1 Geothrix sp.
ATGCCCGAGAGAAGCACGGACAGGTTGCCCGTGGTGGAGGCCGTGAGTTCGGAGATCAGGTCCTGCGCGGCCTGCCCGATGCCGCGCGTCAGGTTCAGCGTGCCCGTGCCCGTGCCCGTGACCGAAAGGATCAAGCCCTCCAGTGGCGTCCCGGCGGCCCCCGACAGGGTGCCGTTGGTGCCCGAGAGGAGGTAGTCTGTCCCATCCACCGTGAAGGTGCCCGAGACCGCACCCCCGCTGGCAAAGGACGTGATGTTGAAGCCCATAGCACCGGTGGTGGTCTTCGCCCCGCCGCCATAGACCGTCACGGCGCCATTGGTGGTGTCCCCCGTGAAGGCGAAGACGCGCCGGGCGGCGGCGGAATCCTTGTCCAGGGCCGCCTGGAAGACGGTGACATCCAAACTGAGGCTGCCATCCCGGTTGGTCTTGATGCCCAGGTCGGCGGCCGAGGAGAAGGGAGATGAGGCCGGCATCCCCTCGGGCACGCCCGAAAGCGCGGCGCGCACCTGGGCGATCAGGCTCCGCGCGGAGGAATCGTTCGACAGGGCCCCGTTGAAGGCCGAGGCATCCTTGTAGGTCTTCACCAGCGTATTGAACTTGCTGATGGCATCCTGCATGGCGCTGGTGATGCCGCTCTTGTCCAGGGCCACCGTGAGCGTCGTGGCTGTCGTCTGGCCGCCCTGCTTGAGGGTGAAGGTGACGCCATCCACCGCATCCGTCACGATGTTGGACTTCCGTGTGAGCTCGATGCCGTTCACCGAGAACAGCGCATCCTTGGCCACGTCCGCGGCCCCCGAAGCCAGGCCTCCCGTGAGGGTGGTCGGGGTGGCCATGCTGTCCACCGTGCCGGCCCCGATGCCGAGTGCATTGACGGCTCCGCCCGCCGTGACGTCTGCGATGGTCACCACGCCACCGGTGGTGCCGGTTCCAGTGTCCCTGGCCGTCAGCACCAGCTGGTAGGGATTCGCGCCGGTTCCCGTGTTCACCACCGTGGCCACCACGCCCAGTCCCTTGGAGCCGACCACGTTGGGGTCCGCGGCTCCAAGCGCATTGATGGCGTCGCGCAGGCCGTAGAGGGTGTTGTTCGTGCTATCCATCGTCAGGGTCTTGATCACGCCATCGGTACCCTGAATGGCGAAACTGGCGGACCCTCCCGTGAAGACCGGGGTGGTCAGGGGATCCGCCACGGCCAGGTTGGAGGGCACACCGCCCACCAGGGTCGGCGAAATCCGCCCCTTGGTCGCCACCTGCGACACTTTTAGGTCATAACTGCCCGCCACGCCTCCAGAAGCTGAGGCTGACACATGGGTGTTATTGCTGTCCGTGCTGGACACCGTGCGGGCGTTGAAGCTGGTGCCCCCCAGGCTGGCCAGGCTGGTGGACAGCGCGGTCATGTTCGTTTTCAGGGCCTGAAAAGCGGCCACCCGCTGGTTGTTGCGGGTCTGCTTGTTCTGCAATCGTTGAAGTGGCTGAGCTTCCTGCTGCAGGATGGCGTTCACCAACTGATCCGTCTGCAGACCCGTCGAAAGGCCCTGGAAGCTGATGGGTGATGCCATGGGATACCTCCGCCTGCCGGGAGAGCTCAGCCCTCCTTGTCCACCAAGGCACCGGAGGCGCCCTTGAGATCCGTCAGCTCGCGCAATTTGCGCGCCATCGCCAGGACCTCTTCCGAGGGTACCTGGCGGATCACTTCTTGGGTGTTCGCGTCGACCACCTTGAAATAGAACCGTCCGCTGCTTTCGTCCACCTGGAAGGACAGAGCCGCGTTGGACTGATCGAAGAAGGCCTGGAAGGCCTTCGCGGCGCCATCCACAGCTTCGGGAGACGGATCTAGATCCCGGCTTTCCAACCCTTCGGGCTGGGGATCAACGGGTTTGGCAGGGCGGGGTTTTTCCGAAACCGGCTGGGGCTTTGCGGCGGCCAGAAGGGTGAGCGGAAGTCCCGGCGCCAAGCTACCCATGGGGTTGACTTGGTCGACCATCTCGTCGCTCCTCACCAAAGACCCGGGAGGGCAGGCAATGCCCGCCCCCCCGGGGACTCAGGAACCCTACTACCGGAGGAGGGCGAGGATCGACTGGCTGGACTGGTTCGCCTGGCTCAAGGCGCTGATCCCGGACTGGCCGAGGATCTGGAACTTGGACAGGTTCACCACTTCGTCAGCGATGTCGGCGTCACGGATCTGGCTGTAGGCCGCCGTGAAGTTCTCCACCTGGATGCCGAGCGAGTTGGAGACGCTCTGCAGCTGCTGCTGGCCGGCGCCGATGGTGCCGCGCAGGGTGGACACGGCCGTGATGGCCGAAGCGACGCTGGTGGCAGCGGTCGCGGCATTCGCCGAGGTGTCGATGGTTCCCGAGATGTTCGTGATGGAACCAAGGGCCACGCCGACGGTCGCGAAGTTGCCCACGGCCACGGACACGGTGGAACCGAAAACCGCCGTCCCGTTGAACTTGGTGTTCGTGTTCAGGTCGGAGATGGTGCTGATGATCTTCGCGAATTCCGCGTTCAGAGCGGTCTTGCCCGTGCCGGAGTCGGCGCCGGCGGTGGTGCCCTGGGCCTGCTGGGCCAGTTCGGCCGCGCGGGTCAGGAGGCTGGTGACTTCTTCCAGCACGCCGTCAGCGGTCTGGAGGGTGGAGATGCCATCGTTGGCATTCCGGCGCCCCTGGGAGGCGATGCGGATGTCCGCGCCCAGGTTGTTGCTGATGGCGAGGCCCGCGGCGTCGTCGGACGCGCGGTTGATGCGCTTGCCACTGGTGAGCCGCTCGATGGTCTTGTTCAGACCAAGGTTGGTGGAAGCCAGCTGACGGGTGGCGCCCAGAGCGGAAACGTTATTGAGAATAGAAGCCATGGCATCCTCCGTGATGCGCAAGGGCAGCGTCCGTGCTGCCGTGTTTTGCAGGGGAAATCCCCAGCTGGATCTTGTTTCGGAACATCCCCCCCATCCCTTTAGCTTTTTTTCTTCCGCGGCCTAACACCAGCCAAAGCTATGATTCCGCCATGACCACCCTTTCTCTTGCCATGATCGTGAAGAACGAGGAGGCCAACCTGCCCCGGTGTCTGGCCTCGGTTCAGGGCCTCGTGGATGAAATCGTGGTGGTGGACACCGGCTCCACCGACCGGACCGTGGCCATCGCGGAATCCTTCGGCGCCAAGCTGAGTGCGTTCACCTGGGTCGACGATTTCTCGGCCGCCCGGAACGAGAGCCTGCGCCGATGCACCGGCGACTGGATCCTGGTCCTGGATGCGGACGAGGCCATCGACCCGCAGGACCACACCCGCATCCGGGCGGCCCTGCAGCAGCCCTCCACCGCCGCCTTCAACCTGACCCTCCGGAGCTATGTGCTGGACGGGGGCCAGGTCTGCATGGATGTGCTTCCGACCCCCAACGACAGTGCCTACACCCTGGGCTCGGAGTTCTCACACTACGCGGACGTGCCTGGATTGCGGCTTTGCCGCAGGGTTCCGGGCCTGGCCTTCGAGGGGCGCATCCATGAGCTGCTCACCCCGTTCTTCCTCGCGCGGAGCCTGCCCATCGGCTCGCTCGATGCCGTCATCCACCACTTCGGAAAGGTGGACGTGGACCGCGAGGCTGAAAAAAAGGTGGCCTACCTCCATCTGGCGCAGGCGCAGGCCCAGGCCGATCCGCAATCGCCCCAGGCCTGGTTCAACCTCATGTCCCAGGCCGCGCTCGCCGCCGAATGGCCCCGGGTGATCCAGGCCGCGGAAACCTACCTGCGGCTCGAGCGCCAGGTCCCCCTTCCCGTGCTGACCACCCTGGCCCTGGCCCACCAGGAGACGGGAAGTCCCCGGAAGGGCGTCCCCCTCCTCCAAAAGGTCTTGTCCGCTGAGCCGCGCCACCGGCTCGCCCTGGTCCTCCTCCCCCAACTGCTGCTTCAGGCCGGGCTGCTCCCGGAAGCCATCAAGGCCTTCCGCCACGCCCTGCCGATCCATCCCGATGTGGCTGATCTGCACCTGGGTCTCGCCAGGGCCCTGGTCGAGTCCGGGAAATCCGCCGAAGCCGTCGAGGCCCTGCGGGCGGCCCTGGGCCTTTTCCCGAAACTCGCCCCACTATGGGAACGCCTGATCCAGCTCCGCCTCGCGGACGGACAGCAAGCCCAGGCCACCGCTGAAGCCTGGGAGGCCCTGCGGGCCCTGCCCGAAGGCGGCGGGGGCCACTGGCATGCCCTGGTCGCGGGATTCCTGATGCAGGCGGGGCAGGTTCCACAGGCACGCGCCATCCTGGACCTGGGGCTGAAGCTGCACCCTTCCCATGAGGGGCTCCAGCGCCTCCGCGGGCTGGGCCCGGAGCCCCACTAGCCCTTCTCCCGCCCCAGCATGGCGCGCAAGCGGCCCATGAGCCCACCGTGGCCCTCCCGGAGCCCCTCGGCCTCGTCATCGTCATAGCCCGGTGGCACCGCCACCGAAGGATCCAACTCCAGGGCGCGCCGGAAGCACCCCTGGGCGTTGGCGCGGAACCCCTTGCGATCGTAGAGCTCCCCCATCAGGGCCCAGGGTTCGGCGGCCCGCGGCCGGATGCGTGAAGCCACCTGGAGCGCTTCCACGGCCCGGGTGGACCAGGCGGGGTTCCCTAACCGCAGCCGGCCCAGCAGCAGCCAGGCCTCGTAGGCCGCGGGGGAGTCCCCATCCAGCTTGATGGACTGCTCCAGGGCCCGGATAGCCTCGCTGGTGCGGTCCTGCATCAGGTAGGACTTGGCCTTCACCACCAGACGATGGGCCCTGTCCGGCGCGGAAAGCGATTCCTCTTCGGCGCGGGAGGGAAGGAGAGGCAGGGTCGCGGGCGACGGTTCGGAGAAGGCCTGCTCCAGCGCCTCCGCGGGCGGCAGGGGAGACCTGGGCGTGTGGGCCAAGGGCGGTGGAAAAAGATCCTCCTGGATCAAGAGGATGGGCTCGGGGTCCACCTCCGGTTCCAGGATCTCCACGGCCTCAGGCACCGGTTCCAAGACCAGCGGAAGCTCGGGAACCGGAGCCGCCTTCACGGGCTCCTTGGGAAGCAGCAGCAGATCGCCCCGGACCAGGTTCAGGCCGCCCAGGGCCCACAGGGTGGCCACCAGGCGGGCGGAGTCCTCCGGAGGGAGGCCCGAAAGGGAGCCGATGGTCTCGTAGCCCAGGGGCTCCGAACCCAGCAGGGACAGCGCATAGGCCAGGGCCGGCGTGAGGGGGAGATCGCTGAGGGATTCCAGCAGGTCCGGGCGGGCCTCCCATCGCCAGTCCGGCTCGCTGCGGAACATCTCTTCCAGCTCACGGCCCACCTTGGCGCTCTGGAAGGTGTCCCAGATCAGCCGCCGGTGGTCCAGCCGGAACTGGAGGTCGCCACTGAGGTTCTCGTCCAGCGCCCCCGGGACCCAGGTCATGGCCAGGATCGTGTGCTCCATGGCGTGCAGCAGGATGGAACCCAGCAGCTCGTGAAGACGGCTGTCCCGTTCCTCCACGGTCATGAGCCCCCACTGCACGACCCGGTCGCCCATGCGGGCGCCCTCGCCATCGGCCAGCAGCTCCTTGAGGGAGGCCATGTCCAGCACACCGCGGCGGATCAGGAAGTTGCCGAACTGCTCGCCGACCGCGTCGCTCCGCAGATAGACGAGGTCCCCCCCGCTCCAGTAGATCCGGCGGATGCCGTCATTCTGTTCCAGCACAAGCTCCCCCTCGGCCTGCTGCTGATGCAGGGACCCGATGAGGGCTGGCAGGAAGTGTCGAAGGCGGACTTCGTGCACCAAAGAGCTCCGGAACGTGGCTCTAGTTTGCATGATCCTTGCCAGGGCGCCAGCCGGAAGCAAACAAAGCGTGCCGGATTATGCCAAGTCTATTGGCCCCGGAGAAGACAGGGCCTATGCTGTCCCTCCATCCTCTATCCCATGTTCGGGAAGGCTTTTTCATGTTCGAGAAACTCGGAAAATTCGAGATCAAGCGTGTCCTCGGCAATGGCGCCATGGGTGAAGTCTATCTAGGCGTGGACCCCTCCATCGGCCGCGAGGTGGCCATCAAGACCATCCTCCCGGCCGCCGCCCAGGGGGGCGAGGCCAAGGAGCGCTTCGCCCGGGAGGCCCGGGCCGCGGGCGTCCTGAATCACCCCAATCTGGTGACCATCTATGAGTTCGGCGAGGACCAGGGCGTGCTCTACATCGCCATGGAGTTCGTGAAGGGGCACGACCTCGACGAGCTGCTCCAGGAGCAGTCGCTCTCCCGCTCCGAGGCCCTGGAAATCCTGGCCCAGGTCTGCGACGGCCTGGGCTTCGCCCACCGCCAGCACATCGTCCACCGCGACATCAAGCCCACCAATGTGCGCGTCCAGCGGGACGGGCGCCGCCTCCACGCCAAGGTCATGGACTTCGGAGTGGCCAAGATCAGCAACTCCGACATGACCGCCACGGGCATGGTCATGGGCACCGTGAGCTACATGGCGCCCGAGTACATCCGCACGGGCAAGCCCGATCCCCGCAGCGACCTCTTCGCCGTGGGCGTCATGCTCTACGAGAGCCTCAGCGGCCGGAAGCCCTTCTCCGGCGACACTACGCCCACGGTCCTCTACAAGATCGTGAACGAGGCGCCGGAGCCCATCGAGACCGACAACCTCCACGGCATCAGCCCCGCCATCCGTTCCGTGCTGGACCGCGCCCTCACAAAGAACCCGGACGGACGGTTCCAGACCGCCGAGGACTTCGCCAAGGCCCTGCGCGCCGCGAAGGACCCTTCCTGGACTGGACAAATGGAAGAGGTGACCTCCCTCCTCCAGGCCGCCGCCCCCACGGCCCCGGCCATGCCTGCGGCCTCGGCCCCGACCCTGCAGGCCCCAGCAGCCCCCACCGCCCCCGCACCCGCCGCAACCCGGCCCTCGGGCGGGAACCGCGGCCTCTGGCTTGGCATCGCGGCCCTGCTCCTCGCAGGCGCCGGGGGCACGGGCTGGTGGTTCCTGCGCCAGGCCCCCGCCCCACCGGCCCAGGCCGGGGACCCCGCCACGACCCCGGCCGATCCGAAGACGCGACCTGCGGTGGCGGGAGCCGCGGAATCCAGGCCCGCTCCGCCAGCGGCGAAAACCACCCTTCAGGCCGTGCCCGAAGCCCCGGGCTCCACCCCGCAGCCAGTGGAGGCCAAGCCCCGGGACCCCAGGCCCGCTGAACCCCGGGCCATCGATCAGCCCGAACGCTACGAACCCGAGAAGCTCGACAAGCTCCAGACCCATGAGCGCCTCAACCTCGGCAACGTCTCCCTGAGCGAGGCCATCCAGCTGGCGGACAGCCAGCCGGACAAGGCCATCCACGGCTTCCGCCAGGCCATCAAGGCTGACCCCACCAACGTGAACGCCCACGCCTGGCTGGCGGTGGTGCTCCATGACCAGGGCCGCACCGGCGAATTTGTCCAGGAACTCCGCGAAGCCCGCCGCCAGGGCCTGCTGGGCCAGATGGCCGCACGCAACATCCGCTTCCGGTCCGCCCTCAACCAGGCCCGGTTCAGCCGCAAGCTTCCGCCTGATCTGGCGGATTGATCATGGCGAAGCGCAAGGATGAGCCGGGTGAGCTGGAAACCCGCCTGGGCTACCGGTTCTCGGATCCGGCCCTGCTCCAGGAGGCGCTGACGCACACCTCGGCTGCCAGAAGCCGGGACAACCAGCGGCTGGAGTTTCTGGGCGACGCCCTGTTGAACTTCTCCGTGGCCCTGCTTCTCCACCGGGAACGGCCAGATTGGCAGGAAGGCCCCATGAGCAAGTTCCGGGGCGTGCTGGTGCGCACGGAGTCGCTGCACCAGTGGGCGATGGACCTCGGCCTGGACCGCGCCCTGGCCGCCACCCATCCCCGGAAGGCCCCCCCCATGGGACCCAAGCCCCTGGCCGACGCCCTGGAGGCCCTGCTGGCTGCCATCTACCTCGACGCCCAGGCCTCCGGCCGGGACGGGGCGGCCACCGTACAGGCGGCCGTGGAGGCGCGGTTCCTGGAACCCGTCCGCTCGGCCCATCCGGAGGCCTGGACCCTCCTGGATCCCAAGACCACCCTTCAGGAAGCCGCCGCCCGCCTGGGGCTGCCCGCGCCCGTCTATGCCCAGATTTCCCAATCCGGTCCCGGCCACGCCCCGGTTTTCACGGTCCAGGCCACCGTGGGAAGTCTCAGCGCTGAGGCCCGCGGCCCCTCCCGCAAGCGGGCGGAGAGCGATGCCGCACGCCAACTTCTCCCGCAGCTCACGGAATCCTCACAGGCGTGACCCTTGCGTTACACTCCCTATCTGCCGGTCTACCGGGGTGTACGTTTGAAGATCTATCCGACCTTAAACCTTCAGCACGGCCGTGTCGTCCCCACCTCGGGGCCAGGCGGGGCCTCCGCTGAATCGCCCCTGGACCTCGCGATCCGGCTCCTTGATGAGGGCGCCACCCGCATGGCCCTGGTGGATGTGGACGCCGCCATGGGCAAGGGCAACAACCGGGATCTCATCGCCCAGATCCTCCAACGCTGCCACGCCCGGGGACGCAAGGTCTGCATCCAGGTGGCCGGCGGCATCCGCAGCTCCGACCAGGCTCAGTTCTTCATCGACCAGGGCGCCGTCTGGCTCGTGGCGGGCACGATCCTCCACAAGTCCTCCATGGTCTCCGAACAGCTGATGGCGCGCTTCCAGCCTTTCCTCACCGCCGCCATCGACGCCCGCGGCGGGAAGGTCCATCGCTCGGGCTGGGTGGACACCGCCAGCCTGAGCGCCCTCGACCTCGCCCTCCGCGCCAAGGCCTACGGCTTCAAGCGGCTGCTCTTCGTGGACATCCCCGAGGATCCCGACGCCGATCCCGACTTCGACACGGCCCAGGCGCTGGCCGCTGCCACGGGACTGCCCCTCGTCATGGGCGGCAGCATCACCACCCTCCAGCACCTGGATGCGGCCCAGGCCCGCCTCAGCCTCAAGGGCGCCCTGGTGGATGCCCTGCTCTTCCGCGAAGATCCGGGACTCCGGGCCCTCCTCCAAGCCGCCTGC
>JAMPXL010000026.1 GCA_023701165.1 Geothrix sp.
AAGCGCCTGAGCGGCGGCATTGAGGACCTGGAAACCGGGCTGGAGCTGGCCAAGGAAGACGGGGACATGCTGGTCGAGGCCGAGGCGGTGGAGGGCGACCTCCGGAAGGCCGTGGAGGATGCTGAGCTGCGCATGATGCTCAGCGGCGATCTGGACAACAACCACGCCATCGTGGCCATCGCCCCCGGCGCCGGCGGCACCGAGAGCCAGGATTGGGCCGCCATGCTGCTGCGCATGTACCTGCGCTTCTGCGAATCCAAGGGCTGGGCCACGGAGATGATCGACTACCAGGACGGGGAGGAGGCTGGCATCAAGGGCGCCACCTTCATCGTGGATGCGCCGTTCTCCTACGGCTACCTGCGGGCCGAGGCCGGCGTCCACCGCCTGGTCCGCATCAGCCCCTTCGATTCCGCCAAGCGCCGCCACACGAGCTTCGCGGCCGTGTATGTGAGCCCCGAGCTGGACGACACCATCAACGTGGACATCCCCGAAAAGGACCTCAAGATCGACGTGTTCCGCGCCAGCGGCGCCGGCGGCCAGCACGTGAACCGGACGGAATCCGCGGTGCGCTTCACCCACCTGCCCACGGGCATCGTGGTGAGCTGCCAGAACGAGCGCAGCCAGATCAAGAATCGCGCGACGGCCCTGAAGGTGCTGCAGGGCCGGCTCTACGAACTGGAGCAGCGCAAGTTCCTGGACAAGGTGGCCGCGGCCAGCGGCGACAAGGCCGACGTGGCCTGGGGCAGCCAGATCCGCAGCTACGTCCTCCAGCCCTACCAGATGGTCAAGGACCACCGCACCGGCGCCGAGACCAGCCAGACCCAGAAGGTGCTGGACGGAGACATCGATGTCTTCATCCGCACCCAGCTGCTGGCGAAGTCGCTCAAGACCGAGGGTTGAGGCGGGCTTCCGGAAAAGCTGATGACAGGATTAACAGGATGAAAGAATTGGATTAACAGGATCTGATTATCGGCGAGCCTCAGCCAGGAAGGATCGAACCGCGAATGACGCGAATCGCCCTGCGGGCGCGCGACTGGGGGCCGAAGGCCCAGGCGGCCTATCTCCGCCGCGGTTCGCGCCCATTTGCGTCATTCGCGGTTGCTTGCTTTTCTGGCTGAGTCAGGCCGGTAATCAGGTAACAGAATTTCAAAACATCATCCCGTTCTAATCCTGTTCATCCTGCTTTTAATCCTGAAAATCCTGTCCCCGCCTTTCGTAGGAGATCACTCGCCCCGGGCGATCTTCTCCTGCTCGTCCTTGGGCAGGCGGAAGACCCAGCGGCCCGTGATGCGGTCCCAGAGGTCGAAGCAGCAGAGCCAGTTCAGCAGGCCGGCGACCATCACGTAGGTGGCCCCGTACTCCTGGGTGAGCGTGCGCACTGGCTCCGTGCCGGCCCCGCCGAAGGCCCAGGCGAAGGCGCCGTACACCGGCCCGATGCCGAGGGTGCCGAAGGCGCCGAGGGTGGGCAGCCAGGCGCCCTGCACCGGCACGAAGATGCCGCCCTTCACGCCATCCACGGCTCCGAACTGCATCTGCAGGGCGCCGAGCACGCAGAACACGACCCACACCCCGAAGAAGACCTTGGCGCGGCCCTTTTCCCCGACGGCCCAGTAGCCCGCGCCAGGCACCAGCCACTGGAGCAGCAGCGGCTTCCAGGCGGCCTTGATGGCCTTCTTGTGGCGGAGGGGCATGGGGAGTTTCAGGACCGGGGCGGGGGTGGATTCGGACATGGGTCCAGGTTAACCCAGGCCAGCGGGGAAGCGTGCTTCTGGGCGTCCCTTCCGGTACGGCACCCCCCGGGGGCAGGGACTTGATCTGGCCCGCCGGGCGGACCCACCATGGGGTTTCTGTCCCGAACGCCCACCCGAGTCCCTGCGGGGCGGGCGCCGGGGTCCCCCTTCCATCCGAACCAAGGGCCGCCACGGTGAATCGAGCCTTCGTCAAAGATCCGGACGATGCGGGAGTCCCAGAGGCTCTGCCCGAGCGTCCCCAAAGCCCGCACACGAACTACGTGACGCCTGCGGGCATGCGGCAGCTGCAGGCCCTCCTGGACGGGTTGAGGGTGCGCCGCGACCGGCTGGTCGGCGAAGGGAAGCTCGCCAGCCCGGAGGAGCTGGCCCTGGTCCAGCGGGACCTGCGCTACTACGAGGAGCGGCTGAGGCGGGCGGTGCCCGTGGCCCCGGGTGGCGGATCGCCGGACCGGGTCCACTTCGGCGCCGTCGTGGACATTCGCGGCGAGTCCGGCGCCATCGACACCGTGACCATCGTCGGCGAGGACGAGGCCGATGCGGCCCTCGGCAGGATCAGCTGGGTGTCCCCCCTGGCAAAGGCCCTTCTGCATGCCGAGCTGGGCGAGCTGGTGCGGTGGCATCGGCCCGCCGGGCCGCAGGAACTGGAGATCGTCGGCATCCGCGAAGGCGATTCCGGGTGAGGGAGGCTTTCGTGCGGAAACGAAGAGGGGGCCGAATGGCCCCCTCTTGCGCAAGTCCGCCAGCGCGGACAACCAACCCCAAACTTCCTGCGGAAGTTCGGGATAAGGCGCTGTAACGTCCGAGCAAGCTCGGCCTAACAGCGTCTAATCCGTGGCGAACGGCAACAGCGCGAAGGCCGCCCGAGGGCGGCCTTCATCGTTCGTCAGCGACGGGTGGAAACCTAATCCGTGGCGAAGGGGAGCAGCGCGATGTTGCGGGCGCGCTTGATGGCTTCCACGAGGGCGCGCTGGTGGACGGCGCACACGCCGCTGGTGCGGCGGGGCAGCACCTTGCCGCGCTCGGGGGTGAAGGCCTGGAGGGTCTTCACGTCCTTGTAGTCGATCATGAGGGACTTCTCGACGCAGAACTTGCAGAACTTCGCGCGTCGTCCCCCAAAAGCCTTCTTCTTCTTGGGCTTGCCCTTCTTGGCGTCAGCTCGGCGCTTCATCCGACCACCTCCTCAGGTGCGCGATCCTTGATGCCGGCCTGGGCCTTGCGCTTGGCCTCGCGCTCGATGCGCTGCTTGGCGCGGCCCGCGGCCTTCTCGGCCTCGTCCATGCGGACGCTCAGGTACTTGATGACCGAATCGTGGTTGCGGAAGCGGCGCTCCAGCTCGGCGATGAGGCCGGGGCCAGCGTTCATTTCGAAGAGCGTGTAGTAGCCTTCGCTGAACTTCTGGACTTCGTAGGCCAGCTTCTTGCGGCCCCACTTGTCGGTCTTGAGCAGCTCGCCACCCTGCTCGGCAATGATCCCCTCGAACTGCTTGACGAGCTCATCGCTCTGCTCGTCGGTCAGCGTGGGGGAGGCGATGAAGATGGTCTCGTAGTGACGCATCTGTCCTCCTTGTGGATGTGAAGCCCCCTATGGATTCCAGGGAGCAAGGAAGAGCCCTCCAGCGGAGGACGCGAAGAGGTAGTTTCGCGTGGAAAAGCCCTGAGATCAATGAAAAGTCTGGAGCCCCGGGCCCCCCTGCGGTGCCACCGCCGGGAGGGCCGATGGGCCCCCGGTTCAAAGGTCCCACGGAACCCACCCGCCCCCGGCCGTTTCCGCCTAGCCTGGAGCATCCCTCCGAGGTTGCCATGACCGCCATGCCCCTCGATCCCCAGGAACGCGTCGAGGCCATGGATGTGCTGCGGGGCTTCGCCCTGCTGGGCGTCTTCGTGGTGAACATGCTGTTCTTCGCCGCGCCCTACCAGACCACCCTGATGCGGCCCTGGCCCGAAGCCGCGCAGCCTTGGTTCATGGCCTTCCTCCTGCTCTTCTGGCAGGGGAAGTTCTACTGCCTCTTCTCCTTCCTCTTCGGCATGGGGTTCGCCGAGCAGGTGGACCGCCTCCAGGGCCGGGGGGAGGCGCCGGGCCCCATCTACCGGCGGCGGCTGGCCTGGCTGCTGGCCATCGGCCTGGCTCACGGCCTGCTGGTCTGGATGGGCGACATCCTCAGCATCTACGCGCTGCTGGGCTTCCTGCTGCTGCTGTTCCGGACCCGCAAGCAGAAGACCCTGCTGGTCTGGGCGCTCTGCCTGGTCGTGGCCCCGGCGCTGCTCTTTGCGGGGCTGTTCCTGGTGTTGAAAATCGCCCAGGGCATCCCCCTGGCCGCGGCTCAGATGGCCGAGGGGGCGAAGCAGCAGGATCTCCGGATGGGCGAGGCCATCGCCCGCAGCTTCCGGATCTACGGCCACGGCCCCTACGGCGAACTGTTCCTGCTGCGGGCGAAGGAACTGGGCATGAACTACGGCATGACGCTGTCTGCCGCGCCCCAGATCCTCGCCATGTTCCTGCTGGGCGCCTGGACTTCCCGCCGGGGCGTGCTGAAGAACCCCGAGGCGCATCGCGGCTTGATCACGAAGGTGCTTGGCGTCGGCTTGGCCGTCGGCCTCCTGGGGAACGCCTTCCATGTGTGGTGTTCCAGCAAGGGCATGCCCGGGCCGCGCAATCCGCTCTCGATGCTCGGCATGGCGGTGTACTTCTTCGCTGCCCCGGCCCTCACCCTGGCCTACGCCGCTGGAATCCTGCGCCTGCTCCAGGGCGGCGCGGCGGCCCTGCTCAAGCCGCTGGCCTGGAATGGCCGCATGGCCCTCACCAACTACCTGACGCACTCCCTTGTGTTTACGTGTGTCTTCTACCACTTCGGGCTGGGCCTCTTCGGGAAGACCAACCCCATGCAGGGCTTCTGCATGGCCCTGGGCCTATGGCTGCTGCAGATCCCGCTGTCGAAGTGGTGGCTCTCGGCGCATGCCATGGGGCCCGCTGAAGCCGTGTGGCGGCGGCTCACTTACGGCAAGGGCTGATCAGGGCTGGGGTGTCTCCCAGAACCTCGCGCTGTTGACCAGGTTCGCGATCCCGCCCGGGGTTCCGGTGGCCCCGAGGATCTCCAGAAACGTCGCGAAGGGGCCATCCAGGGCCTCGATGCGCGTCCATTCGTCGTCGGTCCAGGGCTCCAGGACGAAGTCCACCAGGGGCCGCTGGAAGGGGCCGATGCCCAGGCGCAGGCGGGCGACCTCCTGGGTACCGAGGCAGGCGAAGACCGAGCGCAGGCCGTTGTGGCCGCCATCGGAGCCGTCCAGCCGGAAGCGGCCCGTGCCCAGGGGCAGGTCCTTGTCGTCGTAGAGCAGCACCAGGTTCCGGGCGTAGATCCCCGCAGCCCCGGCCTGGGCGCAGACTTCCCCCGAGAGGTTCATGTAGGTGGCGGGCACGAGGGCCTGGAGGCCGGGGGCCAGCGGGTAGAGGGCGCCCGAGGGGAAGCGGCGGGAAGGCGCCGGGGCCAGATTCCGGTCCGCCATCCAGCGCTGGAGCATCAGCCGCCCGAGGTTGTGCCGGGTGTCCTGGTATTCAGAGCCCGGATTTCCGAGCGGTACGAGCGTCCACATAGGGCCTGGGTCCTGAGTCGTGAGTCCCCAGTCTTCGGTAAAAGCGGCAGGCGCCGCAAGGCGCCCGCCGGTGGGGGGACCTGGGCTCAGTGTTGGTGGTGGGATTCGGCTTCGCCGGCCTCGGCATGGGATCCGCCGGCGGCGGCGCGGTGGACGCCGTCCACATAGTGGAGGAAGTCCACGTAGGCCGCCACGGACTGGCGGCGGGCGGCCACATCCGCCGGGGGCTGCTCCCGGGTGGTCCGGGCCTTTTTGAAGCGGGCATCGAGGCCCGGCTTGAGGACGCCATGCATGAGGTCGTAGACCGGCTTCAGGTCGCCGGAGACCAGGGCCTTGTCCGCAGCGGGGATGGCGGGCCCGAAGTCTCCGCCCGCGGGTTTGAGGCCCGTGTAGGGAGCCCCCTCCCCGGCCCGGTGGACTCGCACCAGCGTCTCGAAGAACCAGGCCTCGGCCAGCTCCTTCGCCTCGGCGCCGAGGGCGCCCACCTTGAGGGTGCGGGCGAAGGCGGCGCGGATCTGGGCCTCATCTTCGGCCTTCACCCAGGCCAGGACCGGGTTGACGTCGGCCTTGGCCAGGGCCTGCCGGGCGGCGACGACCACGGGGCCGTCGAGGGCGTCGCAGTGGGCCCGGAGGGGCAGGCTGCCGAGGGCGGCCAGGGCCGCGGTGACAAGAAGGGGGAGTGGCTTCAGGCGCATGGGAACTCCGGGATGGGCCGCTGGAGGTCAGCGGGCAGAAGGGGGCTGCAGCAGGGCGAGGAGGGTGGCGTAGGCCTCGTCGGCGTCGCCGCTTCGGCCCTGGCCGAGGGCCTGGGTGTGGACGAGGTGCATGAGCATGCCGAAGACCACGTCGGCGAGGGCCCTCGGGGCCAGGTCGGAGCGGATGGCGCCCTCCCCCTGGGCCGCCTCGATGGCCGCCAGGATGAAGGCCCGGGTGCGGACGACCACGGCCCGTAGGCGCGCGACGGCGGCCTCGGGCAACGCCATGGCGAACTGCTCCGAGAACATCAGGCGTCCGATGCCCCGGTGGCCGCCCACCACCCGGGTGCGGGCCTGGAGCAGGGCCTGGATGCGGTCCATGGGGGGGGCGGTCTCGGGCGGGAAGGTGCCGAGAATCAGGTCCTCCACCCGCAGGACCACGGCCTCCAGGATCTCCTCCCGGTTCGCGAAGTGGCGGAAGGGGGCGCCGCGGCTCACGCCCAGCTCCCCGGCCAGGGCGCTGGTGGTCAGGGCGGCGATGCCCTGGGTCGCGATGATTCGGAGCGCGGCATCCGCAATTTCGATGCGTTTGGGGGTGAGTTCCAGAAGGGAGTGGCCCATGGAATGAATGTAAGTAAGTGCTTACTTTTTGTCAATCTTGAAAAAACGGGCGCCCAGGGGCACCCGTTTTTTGGCCGGTATGGGGCAGGATCCTACTTCTTGTCTTCCTTCTTGCCCTTCTTGGCCACTTCGGGCTCGCCGGCGGCGGGGGCGGCGGTTTCCTCTTCGGCGGCCTTGCCGCGGACGGAGCAGACCGTCTGGTGGGCATCGCCGATGAAGACGACGTTGGGCATGAGGGTGATCTGCTCGAAGCGGATGCTGTCACCCACGGCCAGGCCGGTGATGTCCACGTCGATGTGGGCGGGGATGATGCTGGGCAGGCATTCGATCTCGATCTCGCGGTGGGCGAAGTCGAGGATGCCGCCCTGGCTCTTCACGCCGACGGAAGTGCCGGTGAGGCGCACGGGCACCTTCACGCGCACCTTGTGGGTCATGTCCACGCGCATGAAGTCGATGTGGCGCAGGCGGCCGGTGATGGGGTCGCGCTGCAGGTCCTTGATGATGACGTGGCGCTTGATGTCGGTGCCCTCGCGCTGGAGGAACACCACGGAGTTCATGCCGGCATCGCTGGCGATGACGCGGGCCACGGCCTTGGGGCTGATGGCGATGGCGACGGGGGGCTCGTTGAGGCCGTAGACCACGGCCGGGATCATGCCGCTCTTCTTGAGGTCGCGGATGGCGGCCTTGCCGAAGGTGTCGCGCTTGGGAACGATCAGGACTTCCTGGGACATGTGTCTTTCCTCCTACCTGGCAGCCCCGGCTCGAGCCTGGCTGCCCTCTCGTTGGTGGCGGGTCCGGGCGGACCGTACGGCTTCCCCCTCCTGGGGGGCCGAACCACCGATTCTGGCCGAAAAAGCCAGGAAAACAAAGGAAGTTCTTCGGGCGGGACGATCCATGGCCTGTACCATCAGGCCGTTACATCTGGGTTGTACGATCCTGGCACCGAGGACCCCACCCGTGTTCCACCCCATCCCCCGCCCCGAGGAACTGCTCAACCGCGAGCTGAGCTGGCTGGACTTCAATGCCCGGGTCATGGAGGAGGCGGAGGATCCCACCGTGCCCCTGCTGGAGCGGGTGAAGTTCCTCAGCATCGTGTCCAGCAACTGGGATGAGTTCTTCATGGTGCGGGTGGCGGGCATCTGGCGGCAGATCGATGCGGGCATCACCCAGCCCGGCCCCGACGGCCTCACCCCGCGCCAGCTGCTGGAGCGGGTGTCCTCGCGGATCCACGCCTATTCCGCCCGCCAGCATGAGCTCTTCCACGCCATCCTCGAGCCCCAGCTGGAGGCCTCGGGCATCCGCATCCTGGATCCCAAGGAGATGGACGCGGCCCAGGAGGCCTTCACCCTGGACTACTTCGAGCGGAGCCTCCTGCCGCTGATCACGCCCCTGGCCGTGGACACGGGCCACCCCTTCCCCCGCCTGGGCAACCGGGCCCTGGTGCTGGTGGTGGAACTGGAACCGGACGAGGACCTGCTGGATGGCGACCTGCCGGCCTCGGAACTGTCCTTCATCCACGTGCCCACGGGCCTGGCCTCGCGGTTCCTGCGGGTGCCATCGGAGCCGGGCACCCATGCGTTCGTGATGCTCGAGGACGTGGTGCGGCACCACCTGTCCCGGCTGTTCCTGGGCTACACGGTGAAGAGCTGCCACGCCATCCGCGTCACCCGCGATTCGGACCTGCCGGTGGAGGAGGATCCCTCCGAGGATCTGCTCAAGACCGTGGAGGAGAGCCTGCGCGACCGGCGCCGCGGCGCCGTGGTGCGGCTCCAGTACGAGCAGGGGCTCTCGTCCAAGGTGCTCGACCTCATCATCGAGGAGATGGAGCTGAGCCCCGAGGACCTGTACCCCAGCTCGGGGCTGACGGCCTTCTCGGACCTCATGCAGCTCTACGGCCAGCTGGACCTCCCCCACCTCAAGGACACCCCGCTGCCCCCCCTGCCCGTGGCCCAGCTGGACCAGGCGGGCAGCCTCTTCGAGGCCATCGCCAAGGGCGACATCCTGCTGCACCATCCCTACCAGAGCTTCGATGACAGCGTGGTGCGCTTCGTGCGCGAGGCGGCGGAGGATCCCAAGGTCCTGGCCATCAAGATGACCCTCTCCCGGGTGACGGCGAACCGCCCCGGGGCCGCGGCCCTGGTGCGCGCCGCCGAGCGCGGCAAGCAAGTGGCCGCCATCGTGGAGCTGCGGGCCCGGT
>JAMPXL010000027.1 GCA_023701165.1 Geothrix sp.
CCGCCTCATCCACCTCTCCGATCTGGAGCGGGCCGCGCCCGAGGTGCTGGGGCTGGTGCGGGAACTGGTCCACGGGTCGGACCTCCCCTGGCTGCTGTCCCTCACCACCGGCGCCCAGGGGGCGGGCCTGAAGCCCCTCATCGCGGACCTCCGGCAGGAGGCTTCGGCCGCCCTGGTGGGCGTGAACCGTCTGGAGGACGAGGATCTCCGCACCACCCTGGACGACCTGCTGGGCCGCCACGCCCTGCCCCCTGCATACCTGGGGGACTTGCTGACCCAGAGCCTCGGCAACCCGGGGCTGCTGCGGAACTTCCTGGAGCTGGCGCAGCAGGAGGGCCTCCTGGTCCGCGACCAGGATCAATGGACCCTCGCCCCGGATCGGCCAGCCTCCCTGAAGGCCGAAGAGGACCTCATCCAGCGGATCTTCCTCGGGCGCCTGCAGCGGCTGACGCCCGCGGCCGCCACCCTGGTGCGCCTGCTCGCCCTGGCCGAGCGGCCCATGCCCTCCAACGCCCTGGGCCGCCTGCTGGGACTGGCCGGGGATGCCCTGGAGGACGCCCTGCAGGGGGCCTCGGGATCCCGGCTGGTCCAGCTGCACGCCCATCAGGCCCTGATTCCCGACCCCCGCTGGCGGGATCTGGTGCTGGCCCACACGCCCCAGGCTGAACTGAAACGGCTGGCCCGGGCCCTCCTGGCCGCCATCCAGGAACAGGGCGGACCCGTCACCCATTCCGTCACCCTCCAGGCCCTGGCCTCCGACGAGGCCACCGCCCTGGCCGCGGTCCTGGAGGCCCTGGACCACGGCCCCCCCGCCGCGCCCCTGGAAGCCCAGCGCATGGTGGAGCAGGCCCTCCAGCTCCAGCCCCGGCCCTGGGACGAGGCCCGCCTGCACGAGCATCTGGCGGACGCCTGGGCCGCCGGATCCCTGGCCCTCCCCACATCGGGCGAGGGACCGGCCCGCCCGGTGGCGGAGCGGGCCCTCGAAGCCCTGGGCCATGCCCTGGATGCCCTGGGCAGGGCCGCCTTCCATGAAGGCATCCGCCTGGCGGAAGCCCGGGTCCTCCGCAAGCGGGCCATGCTCCAGCTCCAGTTGCGGCGGCCCGTCGAGGCCCAGGAGGCCATCATGGCCGCCGCCGAGCGCCTGGCGGACCATCCCCTGCACCCGGAGCAGCCCCGGCTCCGGCTCGCCCTCGGCCAGCTGCACCTGCTTCAAGGCCACCTGACCAAGGGCATCCGAGCCTTGGAGGAGGGCCTCCATCCCCAGAGCGGGGGCCGGCCTCAGCCTGCAGACCAGGCGGCGCTGCTGACAGCCCTGGGCCGGGCCCTGGCCGCCCAGGGCCAGTTCCAGCGGGCCGCCGCCCTGCTCCAGTCGGCCCAGCGGCTCCTGGAACACGGCCAGGATTTCCGCCACCTGGTCCCGGTGCAGGTGGCCCTCGCCCAGGTCCGGCTGGCCCAGGGCCAGGCGGACCCCTGCATCGGCCTGCTCCAGGAGGCGCTCCAGACCGCCCGCCTGCAGGGCGACCTGACCCTCCAGATCCAGAGCCACCTGGCCCTGGGCACGGTGCGGAGCCTCCAGCAGTTCCTGGGGCCGGCCATGTCGCACCTGGACCGCGCCCTGGAGCAGGCCCAGCGCCAGGGGGATTCGGCCCAGGCCTCCCTCATCCAGCTCTGGCGGGCCCGCACCCTGGCCGCCCTGGGTGATCCCCTGGGGGCCGAGCACGCCCAGTTCCAGGCCGTGGGGACCCGCCCGCCCCTCCTCGCGCCGGAGGAGCAGGCGGATCACATCATGCTCCAGGGCGAGGTGGCCCGGTTCTGCGGGGCCTGGCGCGACGCCGCCCGCCTCCTCAAGACCGCCGCCGACCAGTTCGAGGCTGCGGGCATGCTCTGGCGCCACCGGCTGGCCCAGCTCCGCCTGGCCCAGGCCCTGGCCCGGGAATCCCAGCGGACCCGGCAGGAGGCCCCGGAACAGGGCTGGGCCATCCTCGAGAACCTGAAGGGCCCGGTGGAGGGCTCCGGCTCCCGGTGGCTGGAGCTGGAATGGTACCGGGCCCACGCCCTGCTCCTGTCCACCGTGCCCCCCTCCGAGGCCGTGGCCGAAGAGGCCCTGCGCGCCTGGAGCGAGGTGCTGGCCGCCGCCCGGGACCTGCAGTTCCCCGCCCAGGTGCTGGAGGCCAGCACCGAAGGGGCCCTGCTGCTGCTCCAGCGGGGCGAGAAGCTGGGTGCGCGGTCCCGGATGCAGGACGCCTTCCCCAGCTTCCAGCAGCTCTGGTCCCGCCTCCCCGAGACTCACGAAACGGCTTTCCTCAGCCGCGCGGACCTGCATCGCTTCCGGCAGACCGTGGAGGCCACGGGCCTGCGCTTCGTCCTCCCCGAGCGTGCCGATCCCCTCCAGGATTGGACCCCCACCCAGATGAACCTGCCGGCCGTTCCTGATGCCGAATGAAAGGACCCGGAAATCTGTCGTTTTTTGAATCCTGTTAATCCTTCTTTCCAATCCTGTTAACCCTGTCCCCGCTTTTTGGTGGTTTCATGGAAGCCCACGGCTTCGACCTTCCAGCGGAGACCCCATGAGCCACCTGCCCGCCGAATCGCGCGCCCGCGTCACCCTGCCCCAGCTGCACGCCTGGCACCACGCGGGACGGAAGCTCGTGATGACCACGGCCTATGACGCCGTGACGGCCCGCATCGCTGACGCCGCCGGGATGGATGTCATCCTCGTGGGCGACAGCGTGGGGAACGTCTGCCTGGGCTTCGAGAACACCTTGCCCGTCAGCATGGCCATGATGAACCACCACCTGGAGGCCGTGGCCCGCACCCAGCCCACGGCCATGCTGGTGGCGGACATGCCCTACCTGAGCTTCCACCTGAGCGTGGAGGACACCCTGCGCAACGCCGGGGGCTTCCTCCAGCGGGGGGCCCAGGCCGTGAAGCTCGAAGGCGGGGCCAAGCGCCTGCCCATGATCCACGCCCTGCTGGACGCCGAGATCCCCGTCATGGGCCACCTGGGCCTCACCCCCCAAAGCGTGAACCCCATGGGGGGCTTCAAGGTGCAGGGCAAGCAGAAGGCCGAGGCCCTGCGTCTGCTGGAGGATGCCCAGAAGCTCCAGGACGCGGGCTGCTTCAGCCTGGTGCTGGAAGGCATTCCCGCCGACCTGGCGGCCAAGGTGACGGAAACCATCGAGATCCCCACCATCGGCATCGGGGCCGGTCCCCAGTGCTCGGGCCAGGTCCTGGTCATCCACGATGTGCTGGGCCTGCTGCCCGGTTCGTCGCCGAAATTCGTGCGACGCTATGCCGAAGGATTCCAAGACCTGCGTGATGCCCTGGCGGCCTGGGCCGAGGATGTGCGGTCCGGAGGGTTCCCGGATGGCCGGGAATCCTATACCCTTCCAGAAGCTGTTCGTCCGGTTCTGACCCAGTGGCACCCCTGATCGCGCCCTTGGTAAACTGACAGGCGCTTTCTGAAGGATCCCGCTTTTGTCCATGCGAGTTGTCCGAACCATCGCTGATCTACGTGCCCTTCTAAGGCCCCTAAGGGAAGAAGGCAAGCGCATCGGCTTTGTCCCCACCATGGGGTTCCTGCACGAGGGCCACGGGGCCCTCATCCGCCAGAGCGCCGCCCGCTGTGATGCCACGGTGGTCTCCATCTTCGTGAATCCGAACCAGTTCGGCCCTGGCGAAGACCTGGCCAACTACCCCCGGGACCTGGAGCGGGACCAGAACCTCTGCCTGGAGACCGGCGCCACGGTGCTCTTCCTCCCCGAGGTTGCCGAGATCTACCCCACGGGCTTCCAGACCCATGTGGAACCGGGCCGCCTGGCCGAGCCCCTCTGCGGCCGGTTCCGGCCCGGCCATTTCCGGGGCGTGGCCACCGTGGTCGCCAAGCTCTTCAACATCGTCCAGCCGGATCTGGCTTTCTTCGGCCAGAAGGACTTCCAGCAGACCGTGGTGATCCGCCGCATGGTCCGGGACCTGAACCTGCCCGTGGACGTGGTGATCGTACCCACCACCCGCGAGGCGGACGGCCTCGCCCTGAGCAGCCGCAACACCTACCTGGACGACGAGGCCCGGCGCCGGGCCCTGACCCTCAGCCAGGGCCTCCTGGCCGCCAAGGCCGCCTTCGATGGCGGGGAACGGCAGCCCGCCAGGCTGATCGAGATCGCCCGCGCCCCCATGACGGGGGCCGATTCCATCCAGTACCTCGAGTTGGTGGACGCCCAGAACCTGGAGCCCCTCCAGGGCCCCGTGGACCGCACCGCCGCCCTCTGCGTCGCCGCCTACGTGGGCAGCACCCGGCTCATCGACAACGTGGTCCTGGCCCCCTCTCCGGACGAGGCGGGCCTGAATGTGAGCCTGAGCCCGCAAAGCGTCTAGAATGGGGGAGCCCCCCACCTAAGCATCAACCACCTGCCCGGGGGGCCCATTCCGGGAGGTTCCATGCTCGTCCCGATTCTGCTCTCCGCCACCCTCCTCGCCATGCCCCAGGGGCGCGGCCATGACAAACCCGGCAAGGGGGGCAAGGGCGGCCCTCCGGGCCACGCCAAGCACGAAGGCGGGGGCCCTCCGGGACTCGCCAAGAAGGGCGGCCTGCCCCCCGGGCTGGCCAAGAAGTTCGGGCCCCGGCTCCCGGAGCGGCCCTACATCGCCGTGGATCCCCGCTACCAGGACCGGGCCTACTTCCTGATCGACGGCCGGTGGGTGCTCCGCAAGGGCCTCACGGTGGGCGTCCAGGCGGAACTCCGCGACGTCCTCCGAATGCCCATGGCCCCGCCACCGGTGCCCCTGCCCCGGGTGGGCGTCGATCTCCATGTGGTGCTGTTCAACTAGCCAGGAGCCCCCATGCGCCATCGCCTGATCAAGACCTGCCTCATCGCCGCCCTCGCCCTGCTGGCCCTGCCCGGCTCGGCCCGGCCCGATGACGATCGCCGGGACCGCCGGGGCGACCGTCGGGAAGATCGCCGGGATGACCGTCGCGACGACCGCCGGGATGACCGCGAAGACCGGAAATACTGGAAGGAGCGTGACAAGGACGAACGTAAATACTGGAAGGAAAGGGAGAAGGAAGCCCGCAAACACGAGCGCCATCGCTACGAGTACGACGAACATGACCGGGCCCGGGGCCGCCACCACCGCGCTCCCGCCTGGATGGACAGCTACTGGCGCCCCGGCGACACCCGTCGCTACGTGGCCCTGGTACCCGGCGATCCCTCCCGCTGCTACGTCTTCCTGGAAGGCCGCTGGGTGCTCCGTCAGATCCGCGATCCCCGGGCCCGCCTGGACCTGGAAGGGGCCTTCCGGCTGCCCATCGCCCCGCCCCCCGTGGCCCCGCCCCGCCTGGGTCTCGATCTGCACGTGGTGCTGTTCAACTAAGGCAGGCAAAAAACGAGGATGGACCCGGGGTAATCCTGGGTCCATCCTTATGCGTTGGCCGGGACTCCGGAGGGAGCCTGGACCGGAGGATGCATGCTGCGCCACTTCCTGCTCGGAAAGATCCATCGCGCCACCGTCACGAGGGCCGACCTGGACTACGTGGGGTCGATCACCCTGGACCCGCTGCTCATCGAAGCCGCCGGGTTCATGGAGAACGAGAAGATCGACATCTACGACGTGACCAATGGGTCGCGCCTCTCCACCTATGTGATTCCCGGGGTGCCGGGCTCGGGCGAGGTCGGCATCAACGGCGCCGCCGCCCACCTGGTGCAGGCGGGCGACCTGGTGATCATCGCTGCCTACGGCTGGATGACCGCCGAGGAGGCCGAGACCCTGGCCCCCAAGGTGGTCTTCGTGGACGAGCGCAACCGCATCACCGAACGCCGCACCCAGGAACGCACGCCCCTCTGCGTGGCGGCGTTCACGGACTGACAAAAGCCTCGACAGGATTAACAGGATTCGAAAACTTGTTTAAATCTTGTTAATAAAGCTTTTGGTTCTGTTTTTGTTTTTTCGTTTCGAAGAATCCGCCCCGCCCGCGGAACCTCCTCCGGTTGGCGCGGCATCCTAGGAACATGGTAGAAAAGAAGCACCCTCCGGCCTGGCACGGCCCCGGGGCCCGCGGTGGGGGCAAGGCGCCCTCCTGCACCATTCTGAAAGGTTGGTTCCATGGAAGTCCGCAAGTCCCTGGTGGTCAATTCGACCCCCCTGGAGACGCGCATCGCCCTGCTTGAGAACGGCCAGCTCTGCGAGCTGTTTCTTGAACGGACGATGAACAAGAGCCAGGTGGGGGATGTGTACAAGGGCCGGGTGGCCAAGCTGCTCCCGGGCATGCAGAGCGCCTTCGTGGGCATCGGCGGGGCCAAGGACGGCTTCCTCTACCTGGATGATCCCGTGGCCCAGCGCCTGGGGGCCGATCTGTCCGCCGAGGAGGAAGGGGAGGAGGCCGCCGAGGACCTTCCGCCCCCCCCGCCGCCCCTGCCCCCCCTCAAGGAAGGCGAGGAGACCCTGGTCCAGGTGGTGAAGGATCCCATCGGCTCCAAGGGTCCCCGGCTGTCCCGGCACCTGAGCTTCCCCGGCCGCTTCCTGGTCTTCATGCCGGGCATCGACCACATCGGCATCTCCCGCAAGATCACGGACCCCGAAGAGCGGGACCGCCTCCGGGAGCTGATCCGCAGCCACGCCCTGCCCGGCGAGGGCTTCATCGTCCGGACCGCCGCCATCGGCGAAAAGGACGAGGACCTGGTGGGCGACGTGGCCTTCCTTCGCCAGATGTGGCAGGAGATCCAGGCCAAGGCCGCCACCGTGCCCGCTCCGGGCCTGGTCTGGCAGGACCTCCGCCTGCTCCAGAAAGTGCTGCGCGACATCTTCCGCGAGGAAGTCTCCACCTTCTGGGTGGACGATGCCGAGGCCCACCGCCAGGTGCTGGCCTTCGTGGAGAAGCTGCACCCCGAATGGGCCAACCGGGTGAAGCATTTCACCTCGGACCTGCCCATCTTCGAGGCCTTCGGCATCGAGTCCGAGATCGACTCCGCCCGGCAGCCCAAAGTCTTCCTCAAGCACGGCGGTTCCATCGTGCTGAACCAGACCGAGGCCCTGGTCAGCGTGGACGTGAACACCGGCAAGTTCGTGGGCAAGAAGGATCTGGAAGAGACCGTCTACCTCACCAACCTCGAGGCCATCCCCGAGATCGTCCGCCAGCTGCGCCTGCGCAACCTGGGCGGAATCGTGGTCATCGACTTCATCGACATGGTGGACCCGGCCCATCGCGACGAGGTACTGGCGCGGCTCCAGGACGAACTCAAGCGGGATCGCAACCACGCCCGGGCCGGGGGCATCTCCGAATTCGGCCTGGTGGAACTCACCCGCAAGCGCACCGGCCCCTCGCTGGAGCGCCAGCTCACCACGCCCTGCCCCGCCTGCAACGGCGCGGGCCGCCTGCAAAGCCCCGAGACCTCCCTGCTCAAGGCCTACCGCGAGCTGGTGCGCCTGGGTGAGCGCCTGCGCGGCGCCGACGTCCGCCTGACCCTCCATCCCGACCTGGCCGGGGCCCTGCATCAGGAAGCCCGGGAGGGCCTCCTGCAGCTGGCCCGCCTCCTGGGCGCCCGGGTCCAGTGGATCGAGCGCCAGGACACCCCGCGGAACGCGGTGGTGATGGACGTGCAGATGGTGGGGACGAACAGCGCCTCAGCCTAGACACGTCGGACAGCGCATGCCGGCCTGGAGGTTCTCGATGAGTTCGGGGACGCGATCCAGGCTGCGCACTTCGTAGAGCGGCGCGTCCGGGTCATGGTCGGGGCGGACCCGGCCCTCCCGGTTCACCCAGATGGCGGTCCAGCCCACAGCCAGGGCGCCTTCCACATCATCGGTCCAGCTGTCGCCCACCATGGCCAGGTTGCCGGGAAACAGGCCCAGCCGCCGCTGCACCGCCTCGTAGGCCGCCGCCTCCGGCTTGAGGGCGCCCAGGTCGGCGCTGCGATGCTGGAGGCGGATGCGCTCGGAGATGCCCAGGCGATCCAGCAGCTCCAGGCCGAAGCTCTGCGTGTTCGACAGCAGCGCCACCCGGGCCAGGTCACGCACGGCCCCCACGGCCTCCGGCGCGCCAGGAAAGCACTGGGCCTGATCCCCGGCCTCGCGGAAGGCCTGGGCCATGGCCTCGATCTGGCCCGGATCCAGCCCGGCCGGGTCCCGCCAGGCCTCCAGGAAGACCTCCACCGAGGCGTAGGGCTGGATCATGCCGTCGCGCATGAGTGCGGCATGCAGGGGTTCCTGCTCCGGCCGCAGCAGGCCCTTCAGCCGCTGAAAGGGGCTGCCCGCCGGGCTGAAGACCAGCGTGTTCCAGAGGTCGAAGACGACCGCGCGGATCATGCGGACCGCGTCATCGTCCGCTGTCCTTCCGGGTCCGGAAGGGCACGCCGAACTCGATGCCCAGGGCCTCGAAGCGGGCCTCGCCGTTCAGGCTCCAGGTGGCGGGCTCGTGGCGGAGCACCGCGCCCGACAGGGGGCCCCAGGCCGTCTTCAGATCGCCATACCCCAGGGTCACGTCCACCTTCAGGGTGCT
The DNA here is from genome assembly GCA_023701165.1 of Geothrix sp. Taxonomy (GTDB): domain Bacteria; phylum Acidobacteriota; class Holophagae; order Holophagales; family Holophagaceae; genus Geothrix. The sequence goes on from JAMPXL010000027.1 coordinate 8,492, forward strand.
GCGGCTCCTGGGCGCGAGGTCCGCGCCCTCCGGAAAGCCCACTGTTCCCAAGGCGTGGTCAGTCCCCTGAGTGCTCAGCCGCAGGTTCCCGCTCACGCGGCGCGTGCGCAACCGCTGGTCCGAAGGGTTGTCCACGCCCACCTCCAGCCGCAACCGCAACCGCGATTGCTCCAGCGGGAAAGCCAGCTCGACCTGGGGTTCCACCCGGTCCAGCGAAAA
>JAMPXL010000028.1 GCA_023701165.1 Geothrix sp.
CCTGGCCAAGGTGCGCGACACCCTGGGCATGAGCCTGTCCGGCGGTGAGCGGCGGCGCTGCGAACTGGCCCGGGCCCTCGTGACCGAGCCGCGCATCATGCTGCTGGACGAGCCCTTCGCCGGCGTGGACCCCAAGTCCGTGCTGGAGATCCAGGGGCTCATCGGCAACCTCAAGGCGCGAGGCATCGGGGTGCTGATCACCGACCACAACGTCCGCGAGACCTTGCAGATCGCCGACAAGGCCTATATCTTGGCGGACGGGATGATCATGAAACACGGCCTGCCCAGCGAGATCGCAGAGGATCCGGACATCCGCCGGGTCTATCTGGGCGACCGGTTCAGGTTGGATTGATGGCCGGCCCCTTCCTCTCCCAGCGCCTGGCCCAGAGCCAGACCCTCGCGCTCACGCCCGCCATGCAGCTGAAGCTCAAGCTGTGGCAGATGAACCTGCAGGAACTGTCACAGACCGTCGAGCGCGAGCTGGAGGAAAATCCCCTGCTGGAACTGGCGGAGGATGGCGACGACGTGCCGACCCTGGAGGCCCTGGAGGAGGGCCGCGAATCCGATGTGGCCGATGGCTCCGCCGACCAGACCGCCGACGGCGTGGAGCTGCCCGAGGGGGTGGACACGGTGGATCTGGGGCCCATGCTGGACGCGGCGGGCGAGATGAACCCCGAAGGCGATCTGGAGAAATTCACGGAAGAGGGCGTGGCCCAGGTCCAGGAGACCGAGCTGGGCGCCGAGAACAGCTGGGACACGGATCTGCCCCGCACCAGCAACCTGCCCGAAGAGGACCGCCTCTCCTGGGAGGACCGGCTCAGCGCCTACGAATCCCTCCAGGACCACCTGGTGGGCCAGCTCTACGAAACGCTGGAGCATGGGGACCCCAGGGCCCTGATCGTGGAACGCCTCATCGACCGCCTCGACCCGAAGGGTTTCCTGCGCATGGACCCCGACCAGCCCTCGCTGGAAGCCACGCCCGCGGCCCTGGCGGCGGACTTCGGGGTCACCGAGGAGGCCCTGCGCGCAGCCCTGGACGTCCTCCAGGAATTCGACCCCTCCGGCGTGGGCTGCTTCACGGTGCAGGAGAGCCTGCTGCTCCAGCTCCGCCACGCGGGCGCCGAGCCTGACGATCTGGCCGTGCGCATCATCCAGGACCATTCCGCGCTGCTGTCCCAGCGGGAAAGCGCCAAGCTGCGCCGCGCCCTGGGCTGCACCGAGGAGGAGCTGTCCCTGGCCATGGAGCAGCTCAAGCACCTCAATCCCTCGCCGGGCCGGGCCTTCGATCCCGAAGGCGAGCGTGTGGTGAAGCCCGACGTGGTGGTGCTCAAGGGCGAGGACGGCAACTGGAAGATCTACCTCAACGACGAAGGCCTGCCCCGCCTCAAGGTGAACGGCGACTACCAGCGGTTCCTGGCCTCCAGCGACGCCAAGGCCGACAAGGATTTCATCCGCGAACGCTTCCGCAGCGCCCGGGACTTCATCCGCGGCGTGGAGGACCGCAACCGCACCGTGCTGCGCGTCTCGGCCCAGATCGTGGATCTCCAGAAGGAGTTCCTGGAGCACGGCATCGAGCGCCTGCGGCCCATGGTGCTGCGGGACGTGGCCGAGGCCACGGGATTCCACGAAAGCACCATCAGCCGGGTGGTGAAGGCCAAGACCATCCACACGCCCCAGGGGCTCTACGACCTGAACTACTTCTTCTCCGCGCGGCCCAAGGATTCCGATGTGTCGGCCACCGTGGTCAAGCATCGCATCAAGGCCTTCGTGCAGGCCGAGGACCCTGCCAAGCCGCTGTCCGACGAGGCCATTGCGGGCCTGCTGGAGCGGGACGGCATCAAGGTCGCCCGCCGCACCGTGAACAAGTACCGGGAGGAGCTGAAGATTCCTCCAGCTTCCCAGCGCCGGCGCCGATAACAGGGCTGATCCCCCTCCGGGTGCCGGATCCATGATCTACGGGCCGCCCGGCCCCTTTCAGGAGTGTCCCATGAAGGTCCACTACACCGGCCGCCACGTGGAGCTCACCGAGCCCCTGAAGCAGTTCACCAAGGAGCGGCTGGACAAGATGGCCACCTACCTGGACGACATCATCGACGTCCACGTGATCCTGAGCGTGGAGAAGCACCGCCACGAAGCCGAGATCACGCTCAAGACCCGCGCCAGCGCCTTCGTGGCCTCCGCCACCACCGATGACATGTACGGAAGCATCACCCAGGCCATCGAAAAGCTGGACGTGCAGGCGCACAAGCTGCAGGACAAGCGCCATTCCCGCCCCCACGAAAGCGCCAAGGCGGGCGCGGTCGAAGAGTAGCCAGGCCGGGGTTTTCCGATCAAAGGCGGCCCTTTGGGGCCGCCTTTGATATCCTTGAAGGTCCGGAGTCCGCCATGCCCGATCCCACGCATCTCTACGCCCCCAAGACCTGCACCGATCCCACCCAGATCTGCGAGAAGTGCCGGAGCCCCTACACCCTGGAGCATTTCCAGCACGGCGTGGAGGGGCAGGAGTGCGTCTGCCGCCGCTGCCTCCAGGTCATGGGGTACCAGGTCTAGGCATGTCCACGACACTCGCTGCGCCCGAGGCGATTCTGGAGGGCGCGCTCCAGGGCCGCCGGATCTCTCCGTCCGAGGCCCTGGTCCTGCTGGAGCAGGCCGAGCTGCCGGACCTCGCCGTGGCCGCCACCGCCGTCCGGGACCGGCACAACGATCCCCGGCGCGTCAGCTACGTCATCGACCGCAACGTGAACTACACGGACGTCTGCAACGTCTACTGCACCTTCTGCGCCTTCTACCACAAGCCCGGCGACAGCCGCGGCTACGTGCTGACGAAGGAGCAGCTGAGGCAGAAGGCTGAAGAGACCAAGGCCATCGGCGGCACGGGCTTCCTGCTGCAGGGCGGCGTGAATCCGGACCTGCCCTGGGACTACTACCTGGACCTGGTGCGCCACCTCCGCCACGACCTGGGCATCTGGGTCCACGGCTTCTCGCCCGTGGAGATCCAGATGATGGCGAAGCTCAGCGGCCAGACGCTGCGCAAGACCATCGCGGATCTGCGGGAAGCGGGCCTGGGCTCCATTCCCGGCGGCGGCGCGGAGATCCTGGTGGACCGCATCCGCAAGAAGATCGCGCCCCTCAAGGGCGGCCGGGAGAAGTGGCTGGAAGTGATGGAGGCCGCCCATGAGGAGGGGGTGAAGACCACGGGCACCATGATGTTCGGCATCACGGAGACCCTGGCGGAACGCATCGAGCACCTGGAGGCCCTCCGCAGCCAGCAGGACCGCGCCCTGGCCCGCGGAAACGGCGGCGGCTACACGGCCTTCGCGGCCTGGCCCTTCCAGAGCGGGCACACACCCTGGGAAGGCAAGGTGCCCAAGCCCACGGATGTGGAGTACCTCCGCACCATCGCCGTGGCCCGCATCTTCCTCGACAACTTCGCGCACATCCAGAGCAGTTGGGTCACCATGGGCCGCAAGACCGGCCAGCTGGCCCTGCACTACGGCTGCGACGACATGGGCAGCCTCATGCTCGAAGAGAACGTCGTCAGCGCTGCCGGCACCTGCTACAGCGTGAACAAGGACGAGATGACCCGCATGATTACCGCCGCCGGTTACGAACCCTGGCAGCGGGACAACATCTACGGTGAGATCCGCGCCTGATCCATGGGAAATGCGGGGACAAGATTAACAGGATTCCAACGCTCGCATCCTGTTAATCCATCTTTCAATCCTGTTAATCCTGTCTAGGCTTTTGCTTTCAGCGCATCAAGCAGCAGGTCGGCCAGGGGCCGGATGCGTCCTGGCTCGCTGAGGTAGGCACCGCGGGCGGCCACGAGACGGGCGGAGGAGCGGCCCAGGACGGCGGTCTCCACCAGGCCATGGGCCCTGAGGGTGCCGCCGGTCTGCACCAGGTCCACGATGGCATCGGCCAGCCCCAGCAGGGGAGCCAGTTCCGCGCTGCTGCTGAGGGGTACCAGCTCGGCCGTGAGGCCCTCCCGCGCAAGCCAGGCTTCGGTGGCTTTGGGGAACTTGGTGGCCAGGCGAAGGTGCGGCTTGGCGCGCAGGGCCGCCAGCGTGACGCCCGCCAGGGCGCACAGCGACAGGCGGCAGGCGCCGAAGCCCAGATCCGCCAGCTCCAGCAGGTCCACGTCCATCTCGTCCAGGGTGTCGGAACCCCCGATGCCCAGGGAAGCCACGCCGGCGGCCACATAGCGCGGCAGATCCGCGCCCTTGAGCAGCAGGGCCGCCACGCCGGGCGTGGCGGTGGGAATGCGCAGCACCCGCGATTTCAGCGCCGCGGCATCCAGGGCCAGGGGCGTGCCCGCAAGCCTTGGCACCAGCTCGTCGCCGAGGCGGCCCTTGGGGAAGGCGATGAGGATGGGCGGCTGTGTCATTGAGGCTGCTCGAACAGGTCGGGCCGGGTGTCGGCGAGGTCCAGGAGGCGCGACAGGCGCACGCAGAAGCCCGCGGCCTGCCAGGGGCGGCCCAGATCCGGGAAGAGGCGGTCGTAGCGGCCGCCCGCCGCGAGCTCCTGCTGGGCGCCGGGGGCCCACAGGCGCAGGGTGGGGCCGGTGTAGAAGCCCAGCCCCGCCACATCGGCCAGGTCCACCCGCAGCTCCAGGTTGGGCGGCAGGATGGGCAGCAGGGCCTGGAGGGCGCGGTCCATGTGCTCCCGTTCGCCGGCCAGCAGCTCCGCGTAGGGGCTGGAGGCAAGCGCGTCCAGCGTCCGCGGGCCATCCAGCTCGGACAGCAGCGCCTCCGCGTGGGCCGCCAGCCGCGCGGCGGAGGGATGGCCGTCGAGGGCCTCCCGCACGCGATGGGGCGCCCGGCGCGAGAGGGCCGCCACCACGGCGTCCGCCAGCTCGCCGAAGATGCCCTCGGCTTCCAGGGGGCGCCGCACCAGGGCGGCGTTGCCCAGGTGGAGGATGGCGCTCTTCAGGCCCAGGGCGCCGGGAATGGCCATGAGCAGCCGCGCCAGCTCCACGTCGGCCTCGTTGGTGGCTTCGCCCTCGGGCTGGATGCGCTCGCAGCCCACCTCGAAGCGCTCCACGGCCTCCCAGGGCTGCACGGGGCGGCGGAACACGGCGCCCGCGTAGGCCACGCGGTCCGGCGGCGCGGGAAAGCCCCGGGCCAGCAGGCCCGCCAGGGCCACCGTGAAGTCCCAGCGCAGGGCCACCAGGTCGTCGCCGTCGAAGAAGCGCAGGCCGCCCTCGGGCACGGCTCCGCGCAGGACGAGGGAAGGGTGCAGCTCGCGGTAGCCGTGGGCCGCCAGGAGAGCCATGAGGGCGCCTTCCCAGCGGCGGAGCCGGGCGGCGGAGCCGAAGAGCAGGTCGGGGAAGTGGGGCGTGCGGACCGGCATCAGGACGGCCTCCCGGCGGCCCCGGCGTGGCGGCGCTGGAGCACCTCCACCACATCCAGCAGGCCCGCGCCGCGCTCCAGCAGCAGCAGCTCCAGGTGGAAGAGCAGGTCGGCGGCTTCGCCCAGGAAAGCCTCGCGATCGTCGTTCTTGGCGGCGAGGATCACTTCGCCGGCCTCTTCCACCACTTTCTTGGCGATGCGGTCCACGCCCTGGGCGAAGAGCCTCTGGGTGTAGCTGCCCGCGGGATCCGCGGCGGCCTGGCGGGCCTTCAGCAGCACCTCCAGGTGGCCCAGCCAGGGCAGGGTGGCGGGCTCCGGGCTGGGGGCCTGCCCGCCTTCGGGGGCGGCATCGAAGCAGCTCTGCGTGCCCCGGTGGCAGCTGGGGCCTTCGGGTTCCGCCAGGATGAGCAGGGTGTCGGCATCGCAGTCGGGGCGGATCTGGAGGAGGCGCAGGCGGTTCCCGCTGCTCTCGCCCTTCACCCACAGGGACTGCCTGGAGCGGCTCCAGAAGGTGACGAAGCCGGTGTCGAGGGTGCGCTGGAGGGCCTCACGGCTGAGCCAGGCCATCATGCGGACGCCGCCGGAGCGGTCCTGCACGATGCCCGGGATGAGGCCGTTCGTATCGAAGGTCAGGGTGTCGAAGTCCATGTCAGATCCGTACGGAAAGGTCGTTCTGGGCGAGGTAGGCCTTGAGCTGGGGGATGGGCAGGATGCCCTCGTGGAAGAGGGTGGCGGCGAGCACGGCGTCGGCACCGTATTCCAGGGCCTCCAGGAAGTGGATCTCGCGGCCTGCGCCGCCGGAGGCGATGAGGGGGATGGGCAGCCCGGAGGCCTTTTCGATCAGCGGCAGATCGAAACCTTCGCCGGTGCCGTCCCGGTCCATGGAGGTGAGCAGGATCTCTCCGGCCCCCAGGTCATTGAGTTCCCAGAGCCAGTCCAGGGCCGCACGCTCCGTGGGTTCGGTGCCGCCCTTCAGGGCTACGCGCCAGCCCAGGGCCTCGTCGCGCTTCACGTCCACGGCCACCACCACGCACTGGCGGCCGAAGGCGTCCGCCAGTTCGGAGACCAGCGCCGGGCGCAGGGCCGCCGCGGTGTTCACGGCCACCTTGTCGGCGCCGGAGCGCAGCAGGCTGCGGGCGTCCGCCACGCTGGAAACCCCGCCGCCCACGGTGAAGGGGATGCTCAGCTCCCGGGCCACCTCGCGCACCCAGGCCTCTCGGGTGCCGCGGTTCTCCAGGGAGGCCGCGATGTCGAGGAAGGCCAGTTCATCCGCGCCCTCGGCATCGTAGCGGCGGGCCAGGTCCACGGGGTGTCCGAGGTCGCGGAGGTGCTTGAACTGCACGCCCTTCACCACGCGGCCGTTCTTCACATCCAGGCAGGGGATGACTCGCTTGGCGGGCATCAGACGCCCCCTTCCAGGGCTGCGCGGGTGCGCGGATCGCCCAGGGGGATGAAGCCCTCCATCAGGGCCTTGCCGCTGATGGCGCCCACCACGCCGGGCAGGCCCGACAGCGGCCCGAGATCCGCCAGGTCCTTGAGGCCGCCGGAGGCCTGCACGCGGAAGCCCTCCTTCGCCACCCAGGCCGCCGCCTCCAGCCCCGGCCCCGCCAGCGTCCCGTCGCGGGAGACATCGGTCACCAGGGCCCGGTCGAACCCCAGGGTGAGCAGAGCCTCGAAGACATCGGTGGAGGCGCAGACGCTGGGAGACTGCCAGCCATGGGTGACGACGCGGTCGCCCTTGAGGTCGAGGGCTGCGATGACGCACCCGCCGGGCAGGCCCCGGAGGGCCGTGGGCTGCTCCACGGCCAGGGTGCCCACCACGGCCTCGAAGCCCAGATCGAGGGCCTCATGGATGGCGGCGCGGCTCCGCAGGCCGCCGCCCAGCTGGAAGCGGATGGCCGGGAAGCGGGCCGGGAACCCGGTGAAGGCACCTTGGCAGGGCTGCCCGAAGGCGCCGTCCAGGTCCACCAGATGGATGCGGCGGGCCCCGGCCTCGGCCAGCTGCTCCAGCCAGGCCTCCGGGGACAGGTCGTAGAACGTGGCCTGCCTCGGATCGCCGTGGCGCAGCCGCACGAGGCGGCCGCGCATCAGGTCCATGCTCGGGATCAGCTGCACATCGCCTCCGGCGTCAATTGCATGGAACCTCCGGGACGGGCGCGGAGGCGCCCATCCAGGCCAGGGACTGCTGCAGCAGCAGGAGCCCCGCGGGGCCGGACTTCTCGGGATGGGGCTGGAAGCCCATGACGTTGCCCCGGGCTTCGACGGCGGCGAAGGGGCGGCCATGCTCCGCCACATAGACCGTCTCTCCGGTGGGCTCCAGGGCGTAGCTGTGGACGAAGTACAGCCAGGCGCCCTGGGGATCCGCCAGGGCGGGGTGGGGATAGTTGCGGCGCACCTGGCTCCAGCCCATGTGGGGAACCTTCACGCCGGGGCCCAGACGCCGCACGATGCCCGGGAGAAGTCCCAGGCCCGAGGCCCGGGGCGCCTCCTCGCTGCCCTCGGCCAGCAGCTGGAGGCCGAGGCAGATGCCGAGCACCGGGCGACCCTCCGCCACGAGCCCTGGCAGCGCGCGCCACCAGCCGCGCTCGCGCAGCGATTTCTGGGCCGCTTCGAAGTGGCCCACACCCGGCAGCACGATGGGGCCGCCCGGTGCGGCCTCGTCAGGCGTGGCGGCCCGCTGGAAGGACAGGCCCAGGCGGTCGAGGGCGCCCTCCAGCGAGGCCAGGTTCCCGGCGTCATAGTCGATGAGGGTGACGGCGCTCATGCGGACAGGGTCCCCTTGGTGGAGGGCACGCCGCCGTCCCCGGCGCGGGTGGCCTGGCGCAGGGCCAGGGCCAGGGCCTTGAACAGGGCCTCGACCTTGTGGTGCGTGTTCACGCCGCGGAGCAGGTCCGCGTGGAGGGTGAGGCCCCCGCGCATGGCCAGGGCGATGAAGAACTCCCGGACCATCTCCACCTGGAAGCCGTCGCCCAGGACGATGGGGGGCAGGTCCGCGTGGAACTCGCACCACGGGCGGCCGGAGAGATCCACCACCACGCGGGCCAGGGCCTCGTCCAGGGGCACGCAGGCGTGGGCGAAGCGGGCGATGCCGGCGCGGTCGCCCAGGGCCGACCTCAGGGCCTCGCCCAGGCAGAGGCCCACGTCCTCCACCAGGTGGTGGCTGTCCACGGGCAGATCCCCCTTGGCCTGGACCTCCAGGCCGAAGCCACCGTGTTTCGCCAGCTGCATGAGCATGTGGTCGAAGAAGGCGAGGCCGGTGCGGATGTCCGTTTTGCCGCCGTCCAG
>JAMPXL010000029.1 GCA_023701165.1 Geothrix sp.
CTTGCGGGCCCACTCGGCGGCCCGCTTGCCCACCACGTCCAGGTGGACGATCTCGGCAGGGCACTCGGCCACGAAGGCATTGGCGGCCTTGATGACGTTGGCGTTGAATCCACCGCAGAGGCCCTTGTCCGAAGCCACGAAGACCACGCGGATGCGCTTCTCTTCACGGGGGGCGAGGAAGGCCTGGGCGGCGGGACCCGGCTGGATCTCGGAATCACCCTTGATGCGGCCCACGACCCGGCGGACGACTTCCATCATCTTCCCGGCGTAGGGACGCAGCGCCACCAGGCGTTCCTGAGACTTCCGCAGCTTGACCGCGGAGATCATCTTCATGGCCTTGGTGACCTGCTGGGTATTCTTCACCGACCGGATGCGGCGGCGAATGTCCTGGAGACCGGCCATCGGACTAGGCTCCCGCGGCCGGGTTCAGGGAGGCCTGGAAGGTCTCCTTGAAGGCCGCCACCTGGGTCTTGAGCTGGGCCTTGGCGTCGTCGCTGAGCACCTTGGTGTCGCGGATGCCGCGGAGCACCTCGGGGGCGTTCACATCGAGGTAGGCCATGAGCTCGGCCTCGAAGCGGCGCACCTGGGCCACCGGCAGATCGTCGGCGTAGCCGTTGGTGGCGGCCCAGATGATGACCACCTGCTTCTCCACCGGCATGGGCTGGTACTGGCCCTGCTTCAGGATCTCCACCAGGCGCTGGCCGCGGTTCAGCTGGGCCAGGGTGGCCTTGTCCAGATCGGAGCCGAACTGGGCGAAGGCCGCCAGCTCGCGGTACTGGGCGAGGTCCAGCTTGATGGTGCCGGCCACGGACTTCATGGCCTTCACCTGGGCGGAGCCGCCCACGCGGCTCACCGAGATGCCCACGTTCACGGCCGGGCGGACGCCCGCGTTGAAGAGGTCGCTCTCGAGGAAGATCTGGCCGTCGGTGATGGAGATGACGTTGGTGGGAATGTAGGCGGACACGTCGCCGGCCTGGGTTTCGATGACCGGCAGGGCCGTCAGCGAGCCCGCGCCGCGCTCATCGCTGAGCTTGCAGGCGCGTTCCAGCAGGCGGGAGTGGAGGTAGAACACGTCGCCGGGGTAGGCTTCGCGTCCGGGAGGGCGGCGCACCAGCAGGGAGATTTCGCGGTAGGCCGCGGCCTGCTTGGACAGATCGTCGTAGATGCAGAGCACGTGGCCGCCGGGGTTGTCCTTGCCCGCGGGCTTCCCGTCCTTGCCGTGCCACATGAAGTACTCGCCGAGGGCGGCGCCGGTCATGGGGGCCAGGAAGAGCAGCGGGGCGGCCTCGGAGGCGGACGCCGCCACCACGATGGTGTGCTTCATGGCGTCGTATTCTTCGAGCGTCTTCACCACCTGGGCGATGGTGGAGCGCTTCTGGCCGATGGCGACGTAGATGCAGATCACGCCGGTGTCGCGCTGGTTGATGATGGTGTCCACGGCCACAGCGGTCTTGCCGGTCTGGCGGTCGCCGATGATGAGCTCGCGCTGGCCGCGGCCGATGGGGATCAGGCTGTCGATGGCCTTGAGGCCCGTCTGCATGGGCTCGTGCACGCTCTTGCGGTCCACGATGCCGGGAGCGATCTGCTCGATGGGGTTGGTCTTGGCTGCCTGGATGGGGCCCTTGCCGTCGATGGGGTTGCCCAGGGCGTCGATGACGCGGCCCACGAAGGCGGGGCCCACGGGGACGGACATGATCTTGCCGGTGCGCTTGACGGTGTCGCCTTCCTTGATGGCGGCGGCATCGCCCAGCAGGATGATGCCGACGTTGTCCTCCTCCAGGTTGAAGGCCAGGCCCATGACGCCATGGGGGAGTTCCAGCAGCTCGCCGGCCATGGCCTTCTCGAGGCCATAGGCGCGGGCGATGCCGTCACCCACGCTGATGACGGTACCGACTTCGGCGACGTCCACCTGGGCATCGAAGCCTTCGATCTGGCTCCGGATGATGCGGGAAATCTCTTCCGCGCGAATGTCCATGAAGTCCTCCAAACCTGCGAGTTGAAAGCGAATGAATTAAGCGGAGAGAAGCTGGGTCTTGAGCTGGCGGAGCTGGCCCTGGAGCGAGGCGTCCAGGACCGTGGAGCCCACCTGGACCTTCAGGCCGCCGAGCAGGGTGGCGTCCTGGTGCCAGGAGAGGCGGATGGTCTTCCCGGTGCGGGTGGCGAGCGAGGCCACCAGGGCCTTGGTCTGGGCTTCGCTCAGGGGCTGGGCGCTGGCCACCTTGGCCTCCACGATGCCGGCGCGCTCATCCACCTGGTCCGCGAAGGTGCGGCGGATGTCCTGCAGCAGGTTCAGGCGGCCGGCCTCGGCCACCACGCGGAAGAAGTGGCGCAGCGTCGGGCTCACCTTGGCGGTGGCGAGGATGGCCTCGAAGACCTCGGCCTTCCGGGTGGGGAGCACCAGGGGCGAGGCCACCAGACGGGAGAGGTCGGCATTGGCGGACACCGTGGCGGCCACGGTGTCGAGTTCCTGCTGGAGCTGGGGCACGTTGCCCTGCTGGTCGCCGATCTGGAGGAGGGCCTTGGCGTAGCGCCGGGCGGTCAGGCGGCTGCTCACTGGGCGCCTCCGATCTGCTGAATGGCCCGGTCCAGCGCCTTGGCGGCGTCCGGCCCCTGCATCTTCGACTCGAGGCGCTTGGCGGCGCCTTCCACGGCCAGCTCGGCCACCAGGGCCCGCAGCTCCTGCTCGGCCTGGCGCTTCTGGAAGCCGATTTCGGCCTGGGCCTGGGCCAGGATCTGGGCGGCCTCGGCCGTGGCAGCCTCCAGCACGCGCTGCTTCTCCGCCTCGGCATCGGTCTCGGCCTTGGCGAGGATGCCCGCCAGCTCGCCTTCGAGCCCGGCCATCTTGGCCTCCATCTCCTTCATCTGCGCCTCGCCCTCGGCCTTGTCCTTCTCCGCCTGGGCGAGCAGGGTCTCCAGCTCCTCCTTGCGGGACTTGAACATGGCGGACAGCGCGCCCTTCAGCATGAAGAACAGGGCCGCACCGTAGATGGCGAAGTTCAGCAGCTGGACCAGGAAGGCGCCCAGGTTGCCGTATTCCTTGCCGAAGAGCTTCATGGCGGGGCCGTGGTGGGCGCCGCCGTGGGCCTCGCCTTCGGAGGCTGCGCCATGGGCGTCATGGGCTGCCGTGGGCGCAGCGTGGCCTTCGGCGGGCTTCGCCTCGTGGCCAGCGGCCGGAGCCGCATGGTTTTCGGCAGCCGGCGCAGCGTGCGTGTCGTGGGCCTGCGCCGTCAGCGCCAGAGGGCTGAGGGCCAGGGCGGCGGCGAAGGAAAGTCGGGTCAGCATCGTCATGCTTAGGCCTGCTTCAGAAGGGTCTGGGCCATGGATTCGGCCAGGGCGTCCACCTGGGCCAGCAGGTTCTGCTTGGCTTCCGCCTGCTGGGTGCGGAGGGAGTCCACTGCGGCCTGCCGCTCGGCCTGGGCCTTCACGCGAGCCTCGTCCAGCATCCGCTGCTTTTCCTTGCCCGCGGCATCGGCCAGGGCCTTGCGCGTCTCGAAGGCCTTGGCGCGGAGTTCCTTCAGGCGGCCCTGGTAGTCCTTCTGCCGGGCGTCCAGCGCTGCCGCAGCCTGGGCCTTGGCATCCCCGCCGGCATTCAGGTCGCGGTCACGGTCCGCCATGACCTTGGTGATGGGCTTGAAGAACACCACCCGGAGGTAGAGGTAGAGCACCACGAGCAGGACGATCACGAACAGGATGGCCGGCAGGTCCGGGCGCATGGGGTCCGGCATCTGGGCCAGGATGCGCGCCACGGGGCTGTCCCCTTCCGGCGATCGGAGCGTCAGATTAGCCAGTTCCAGCAGCGCCACAGGCCACCCTCCAGAAACATCCCAAGGCCACGGCCGAATGGATCGGCCAGGGTCACACCGACACCAGCGAAAGGTCCGCGGGAACCCCTGGCACGGAAGTCTGAAAACCTTACCAGATCTGCATGAAACCCTCAACGGCGAGCTTTGCCCTTGACCCCTCCCGCATCTCGTGTGAGGATCGTGGTTCGGCGATTCGGGCGATTAGCTCAGTCGGTAGAGCAGCTGCCTTACACGCAGCATGTCGGCGGTTCGAGCCCGTCATCGCCCACCAGTTCGCTGGTGAAGTGCAGTAAACGCAAGGGGTTGTAGCTCAGTCGGTTAGAGTGCCGGCCTGTCACGCCGGAGGTCGCGGGTTCGAGCCCCGTCAGCCCCGCCAGAACGGAAAAGGGTCCCACACGGGACCCTTTTTCGTTCTGAAGCGCGGGCCCGAGCCCCGATGGCATGGGTCGCCACGAAAGGCGGAGAACAGCGGGACCCAGAGCCGCCCTCAATCCCCCAGCGTCCACATCCGGCGGATGGCGCCGGCCTTCACCTGGTAGATCACCGTCGCCTCCAGGGGCGCCTTGCCGGCCCGCCCTGAGATCCGCTCCCGCTGGATCACGAAGGTCCCGGAGACCATGCGGTCGAGGACCGTGGCGCGCAGATCCGGGTTCCTGCGGAACCGCTCCCCATAGAGCTCGCGAAGCCGGGCTTTTCCGGAAGAACTTCCCGGCCCGCCCGGCAGCGCGGCCATCTCCAGGTCCTCCCCGAAAGTGGCCAGGAAGGCCTCCAGATCGTGGGCATTGAAGGCCTCGATCTGCCTCTGGACGACCACCTCGGGTCCGGGAACGCTGGGCGCGGCAGCCACCAGGACTGGAATGGGCAGGCAGGCCATCAGAATGCGGCGCATGGGGGCTCCAGAGCAGGCGGGACCACTCTAGCGCTCCGCCCCGTGATCCGCCCTGTCTTTTCCCGGCCGAATCGTTAGACTGGAAGGCTTGGAACAGCCATGAAACTACCCCTCGTCGCCCTCTGCGGACGCCCGAACGTGGGCAAGTCCACCCTCTTCAACCGGCTCACCCGCAGCCGGGCGGCCCTGGTGCACGACCTGCCCGGCATGACCCGGGACCGCAGCTATGGCCGCGTCACCTGCCTCAGTGAAGCGGGCGAGGCCGAGGAGATCTTCGAGCTGGTGGACACCGGCGGCCTCGACTTCGAAGGCGACGATGTCATCACCCAGGGCATCACCCGCATGGCCGAAGCCGCCCTGGGCGAAGCCCATGTGGCCATCCTGCTGGTGGACGGCCACGACGGTCTCACCGCCGGAGACGAGGAGATCGCCTCGCGCCTCCGCCGCACAGGCAAGCCCATCCTCCTCGTCATCAACAAGCTGGACGGCATGAAGGGCGGCGCCCCTGATGCCGGTTTCTATGGCCTGGGCTTCGATGGGGTGCTGGCCATCTCCGCCGCCCACGGCGCGGGCGTTCCCGAGCTGATCGAGGCCCTGCGGGCCCGCCTGCCCTTCCACCGCACCCCCGAGGAAGCCGAGATCCACGAGCTCTCGGCCGAGCTGCGCTTCGCCCTCATCGGCCGCCCCAATGTGGGCAAGTCCTCGCTCACGAACCGCATGCTGGGCTACGAGCGGAGCCTCGTCAGCGAAGTGGCGGGCACCACCCGCGACACGGTGGACACGGTCTTCACCGTGAAGGACCAGGTCTACCGGATGATCGACACGGCCGGCATCCGCAAGAAGGGCAAGACCCACGAGGGCGCCGAGAAGCTCAGCATCCTGAAGGCCAAGCAGGCCATGGCCCGCGCCGACGTGAGCCTCCTGCTGCTGGATGCCGTCGAAGGGGCCACCCACCAGGACGCCGTCATCGCCGGCTACGCCCAGGAGGCCGGCGCCGCCGTCATCCTCGTGGTGAACAAGTGGGACCTCGTCGAGAAGGACACCCATACCATCTACAGCGCCGAAGAGGACCTGCGCCGCAGCCTGGGCTTCCTGCACCACGCGCCCATGATCTTCCTCTCGGCCCTGACTGGACAGCGGGTGTCAAAACTGTTCGGCATGATCGACGAGCTGGCCGAGGCCCACAAGCGCCGCATCCCCACGGGCGAACTGAACCGGTTCCTGCGCGAGACCGTGGGCGCCATGAGCCCCCACGCCATCGACGGCAAGCTGCCCAAGCTCTACTTCATGACTCAGGTGGGCGTGCGGCCCCCCAGTTTCGTGGTGAAGGCCAACACGGACCGCGGGCTGCACTTCAGCTACGTGCGCTACATGGAGAACCGTCTGCGCGAGCAGTTCGGCCTGGCGGGCGTGCCCCTGCGCCTCAGCGTCCAGAAGAAAAAGAAGGGTGAGGGCGAGGAACCTGAAGTGGCGGCCGTGCGCCGCATCCTGGATCCCGGCGAAGGCCTCAAGCCCTCCCGCAGCAACGAATCCCTCCAGGCCCAGCGGGTGGACAAGGTCAAGGCCAGGCCCCGCCCCAAGAAGAAGGAAGGTCCCAAGCCCGCCGCCAAGCAGGCGCCGAAGAAGGGCAAGGGCGCCCCCCCCAAGCGGGTCCGGCAGAAGTCCACCAAGAAACTTTAGGAATTCTCGAAGCCATAGAACGGATGGGCTATCGTAGGCCACACTCCGGAGCTTCCATGATCCTGCGCGGCCTTCTCGCCAGCCTTGTCGGCCTTTCCCTCTGCGCCCAGGAACGCCCGCTCGTCCTCAGGGCCGCCCGCCTCCTGGATGTCCGCACCGGGACGTTGTCCAGTCCCGGCCAGGTGTGGGTGAAGGATGGGCGCATCCAGGCGGGGATCCCGCCCGCGGAGGCCCAGGTCCTCGACCTTGGCGACCGGACCCTGCTGCCGGGCCTCATCGACACCCACACCCACCTGCTCTTCCGCGCCGGGCTGGGCGAGCTGGGCCACCTCAAACGGAGCCATGCCGCCCAGGTCCTGGACGGCGTGGTGAACGCCCGGAAGGTGCTGGAGGCCGGCTTCACCACCGTGCGCGACGTGGGCGCCTCCGCGGACTTCGGGGACGTGGCCCTCCGGGACGCCATCGCCCGGGGGGACATCCCGGGGCCCCGGATGCTGGTGGGAGGGCCCTCGCTGTCCATCACGGGGGGCCATGGCGACCTCAACGGCTTCCCGCCCCACCTCCACTCCGGCGATGAGCACCTCGTGGACTCCCCGGACCGGGCCCGGCATACCGTGCGCGAATGGCGCAAGCGCGGCGTGGACCTCATCAAGCTCCACGCCACCGGCGGCGTCCTGTCCAATCACGACGACCCCGGCGCCCCCAGCTTCAGCCCCCCGGAGTTCAAGGCCATCGTGGAGGAGGCAAACCGCCGCGGCATGGACGTCTGCGCCCACGCCCACGGTGACGCGGGCATCCGCGAGGCCACCCTGGCTGGCGTGCGCTCCATCGAGCATGGCAGCCTGCTCAGTGCCGCCACGGCCATGGAGATGAAGGCCCGCGGCACCTTCCTGGTGCCCACGCTCTACGCGCTGGAATCCATCCTGCTGCCGGGCAACCCCTATCGCTTCCCCGAGGGTTCCCTGGCCAAGGCCCGCGCCATCCTGCCCCTGCGCCGGGCGGGATTCCGGGTGGCCCTGGAGGCGGGCCTTCCCATCGCCTACGGCACAGACATCGGCGTCTTCGAGCACGGCCAGGTGGCCATGGATTTCCGCTACCTGGTGAGCTATGGCATGACGCCGCTCCAGGCCATCCAGAGCGCCACCGTGACCGCCGCCCGGCTGCTGCGCCTCGAGGCCGAGATCGGCACCCTGGAAACGGGCCGCGCGGCGGACATCATCGCCGTGGAGGGCGACCCCCTGAAGGACATCACCACCCTGGAGCGGGTCGCCTTCGTGCTCCAGGGGGGCCGCGTGGTCCAGCGCCCGGTCAGATAAAAGCCGTAATCACGATCTCCAACTTGATTATCAAACGCTTTGATAAAAAGGGTTGGCTTACATCAAACCAAATAGAACTGATTCTTATGAAAATTAACAACCCTTAACTTGAGGAAGGCAACAGCGGACGGGAACCCTGATACCTGACTTCCCGTTCTTTCTCCCCAGATTGCGCACCCCGCCCCGTGTCTGCCGAGGGTGGGCGCCTTCATGGCCGGATGGGCCGTGTCGGCTGCGCCCTGCCCTCCCCCCCCCCCACCTTTCTGAAGGAGTTGCCCCATGGCGACCACCAAGGGCCGCATGGCCTTGTCCTTCCTTACGGCTGCGCTCGCCGCCGGTTCCCTCAGCGCCCGCCTCCCGCAGGACGCCCTTCGCGGGGAAGCCGCTTCCGAGCGCCTGCTGGCCCGCAGGACCCAGCTGGGTCTCGACGCGGACCACGCCTTCCGCCTCCGCGGCACCCACGCGGATGAACTCGGCCAGACCCACGGCCACTTCCAGCAGACCTACAGGGGCGTGAAGGTGTGGGGCGGCGATGCCATCACCCACACGGGGAAGGACGGCGGCGAGCTCCCCCTCACCAACGCCCTGCACAAGGGCATCCAGCTCAACGTGAACCCCGCCCTCGAGGCCTCCGAGGCCCTGGCGCTGGCGCAGCAGCACCTGGCCCCCCAGGGCCCCTTCGCCTATGCACCCACCACGGAGCTGGTGGTCTATCCCGAGATGATCGACGTGGTGCGCCGCGCCTCCGCCCACCTGAACGCCGAGGACGTCACCCGCCAGGTGCTCCGCTACACCCTGGCCTACCACATCCACACCGAGCTGGAGAACGACCTCGACGGCATCAGGCAC
>JAMPXL010000030.1 GCA_023701165.1 Geothrix sp.
CCGTAGGCCTGGAAGGCCCGGCCCAGCTCCAGGCAGAAGGCCACCTCGGGGGGGAGCGCAGGGGGCGGGGCGGGGCGCCCTTCAGGACCGGGCAGATCGGCAGCGGACATGCCCCAGGGTAGCGGGCCCCGGAGATCCCGCGGACCTTGGTCACAAGCGCGGGGGGGATCGTCCCCGCCCGGCCGGCGGTCCTTATGCTTTGGAGGCATGGCCGTCCACACCACCGCATGCCCGCGGAACTGCTACAGCACCTGCGCCCTGCGGGTGACGGTGGAACATGGCCGGATCACGGCCATCGATCCCCACGAAGGCAACCGGGCCACGTCCGAGGGGCCCTGCCTCAAGGGACTCAGCTACCTGGAGCGGGTGTACAGCCCTGAGCGGATCCTCCACCCCCTGCGCCGGACGGCCACGGGCGGCTTCGAGCGCGTGTCCTGGGACGCGGCCCTGGATCTCATCGCCGAGCGGCTGCTAACCGCCCGGCGTGAGCACGGCCCGCAATCCGTCTTCTACTACACCGGCAGCGGTACCAAGGGGCTGCTGAACGGCTGCGGGATGGCCTTCTGGCGGCGCTTCGGCGGCTGCACCACCACCTACGGCGACCTCTGCTGGCCCGCGGGGCTGGAGGCCACGCGGCTCACCTTCGGAGACAACCGCCAGAGCGCGCCCTGGGACATCGCCGAGGCTCGCCTTATCGTCCTGTGGGGCAAGAACGCGTCGGAGACGAACCTCCACCAGATGCGCTTCGTGCACCAGGCCCTGGAGCAGGGCGCCACCCTGGTGGTGATCGATCCGCGGCGGACGCCCACGGCGGACCGGGCCCACCTGCTGCTCCAGCCCCGGCCCGGCACGGACGGGGCCCTGGCCCTGGGCTTGGCCCACCTGCTCATCGAGGCGGGCCAGGTGGATCATGCCTTCATCCGCGACCATGTCCTGGGCTTCGAGGCCTATGCGGCGCTCGTGAAGGCCTGGACCCCGGCCCGCACCGCTGAAACCTGCGGCGTGCCCGAGGGGCAGATCCGGGAATTGGCGGAGCTCATGGGGAAGGTCGCGCCCATGAGCCTCTGCGCCGGGTTCGGCATGCAGCGCTACACCAATGCCGGCCAGGCCATGCGGGCCATCCAGGCCCTGCTCCCCCTCACGGGGAACCTGGGAAAGCCCGGCGCGGGGTGGGTCTACGCCAACCTCGCGACTCAGATCTTCGGGCCCGTGAAGGACCCCCTGGATTTCTACCCGCCGGAGCGGCCCGATGGCGTGGTGCGGGTGTCCGTGAGCACGGCGCGGCTGGGCGCGGACATGGCCGCCCAGCAGGAGCCCCCCCTGAAGGTGGGCTGGGTGGAGCGGGGCAATCCCGCCTGCCAGAACCCGGAAACGCCTGCGGTGCTGAGGGCGCTGCGCGCTCTGGACTTCCTGGTGGTGGTGGACGAGCGCCTCACGGACACGGCCCGGGAAGCCCACCTGATCCTGCCCAGCAAGAGCCTCTTCGAGCAGACGGATGTCATCGGCGCCTACTGGCACGCCTACCTGCAGCTGCGGCAGAAGGTGGTGGAGCCGCCGGGCGAGGTCTGGCCCGAAACGGAGGTCTACCGCGCCCTGGGCCAGCGCCTGGGCATGACTTCAGACGACCTGGCCTTCCTGCCTGCACCTGGCGATGCCGGTGTGGAGGCCTGGCTGGCGGCCCGGCTGGCGCCCCACAGCATCACCCTCGACCAGCTGCGGGAGGGCCCCGTGCTGGCCCCGGGGGCGGAGCCCGTGGCCTTCGCGGATCTGCGCTTCACCACGCCCTCGGGAAAGGTGGAGCTTTTCAGCGAGGAGGCCTCGGCCCGCTGGGGCGTCGAGTCCCTGCCGGACCACCATCCCCCGGTGGAAGGCGGCCCGGACGGGCGATATCCCCTGCATCTGCTGACGCCCAATACCAAGAACGGCATCCACAGCCAGTTCCTGCCCCTGCAGGTGATCCGCCAGCTGATGCCCGGCCCCAGCCTGGAGATGGGGCCCGAGGACGCCCTGGCCCGGGGTCTGGGGGACGGGGACCGGGTGCGGGTCTTCAACGGCCGCGGCGCCCTGGTGCTGCCCCTCCGCATCCACCTCGGCCTGCGCCCCGGAGTCGTGGTGGCCTGCAACGGCTTCGGCGCCGAGGACGGCGGCTCCGTGAACCTGCTGTCCGCGGGCCGGGAGACGGACCTGGGCCACGGCGCGGCCTTCCACGACAACCTCGTCGATGTGGCGCGGGCGTGAGGGCCAGCCAGTTCACCTTCGACCCCAACCGCTGCACGGGCTGCGAGGCCTGCGTGGTGGCCTGCTGGATGGAGCACCGGGAGCGGCAGTCCCGGCCCTGGCGCGCCGTCCACACCTTCAACGCCTTCGGCCATCCGGACCTGCCGGTCTTCCACCTCTCCCTCGCCTGCCACCACTGCGAAAGCCCCGCCTGTCTGGAACACTGCCCGGCGGAGGCCTACACGAAGGACGCCGCCACGGGCGCGGTGACGGTCCACGCGGACCGCTGCATGGGCTGCCGCTACTGCACCTGGGCCTGCCCCCACGATGCGCCGAAGTTCGATCCGGGGCAGGGCGCCATCGAGAAGTGCACGCTCTGCCCCGAGCGGCTCGCGCAGGGGCTGGAACCGGCCTGCGTGGCCCGCTGCCCCATGGAGGCCCTGGGCCTGGCGCCCCTGGCGGCGGACCGCCCGCGGGCCGGGGTGGCCGGGCTTCCGGAGTCGGCCACGGCCCCGGCCATCCACATCGCCCCGCTGCGCCGCCCTGCGCCACCGGCTCTGGGGCAGCGGCCCCCGGCCTCCGCCCTGGGGGCCTTCCTCCCGGCGCTGCTGGCGGTCCCGCATCCGAAGATCACCCTCCGCGGCGAATGGACCCTGCTGCTCTTCACCACGGTCCTCGGTGTGCTCGCGGCCTGGCTGGGGGCCGCGCAGCTGGGCGGGCCGCCCCTCCGGCCCTGGGCCTTCCTGGCCTCGGGGGCGCTGGTGATGGGCCTGAGCACGGCGCACCTGGGCCGGCCCGCCCGGGCCTGGCGGGCCCTGCGCCACCTCCGCCGCAGCTGGCTCTCCCGGGAGGTGGCCGCGGTGTCGGCCTTCCTCGGGCTGGGGGCCCTCTCCGGCTTCGCGGTGCCCGCGCTGGGGCCCGCGGCGGCCCTCACCGGCTTCCTGGCGCTCTTCGCCGTCGACCGCCTCTACCGGGTGGCCTTCCGCACGGGGCCCTGGAACCTCCACAGCGCCCACACGGTCTTCAACGGCCTCTACCTGCTGGGCCTGCTGGCGGGGATCTCCCCCCTGGCCTGGGGCCTGGGGCTTGCCAAGGCGGGCCTCTACCTGCACCGGAAGCGCCACGCCGCCGCCCTCAGCCGGCCCGTCCGTCCATGGCTGGCGCTGCCGCGGCTCGGGCTGGGCATCCTGGCGCCCCTGCTGCTCGCCGCCTCCCACCCCATGGCGGCCGCGGTCTGCGCCGTGCTGGGGGATCTCCTGGACCGGGGCGAGTTCTACGGCGAGCTGGAGGTCCCCACCCCCCAGCTGGACCTGGTGGCGGCCATGCGGCGGGGCATCCATGAAGCAGGGACTTCCTAGCCCGCCACTTCCTCCGCCAGGGCCAGACAGGCCGTGAGGCCCGGGGATTCGATGCCGAGCAGGTTCACCAGACCGGGGATGCCGTGGACGTCCTCGCGCTGGACGAGGAAGTCCGGCATGGCCTCGCCGGGCCCGTGGAGCTTGGGCCGGATGCCCGCGTAGGCCGGCTGCAGCGAATCATCCGGCAGGCCGGGCCAGTACTGGCGGACCTCTGCGTAGAAGCTGTCGGCGCGGCGGGGATCCACGTCGTAGGCCTCGCGGTCGATCCATTCCACATCCGGGCCGAAGCGGGCCTGGCCCGCCAGGTCGAGCGTGAGGTGCACGCCGAGGTGGGCCTGGCCCGGGATGGGATAGACCAGCCGCGAGAAGGGCGCCGCACCCGCCAGGCTGAAGTAGTTCCCCTTGGCGAAGGCCCGGGGCAGGGGCGGCAGGGCGTCGCGGCGGATGCCGGCGAAGCGGTGGGCCAGGGGCAGGGCGCCCAGGCCCGCGCAGTTGAAGACGCGCCGGGCCACCAGGCGCATGGGCTCGGCGCCGCCCACCTCCACCCGCAGGCCCTCCGGCGTGTCCAGGCCTCCAGTGACGGGGCTCTTCAGCACCACGGCGGCGCCCGCCGCTTCGGCATCCATGCGCAGGGCCCGCATGAGGCCGTGGCTGTCGACGATGCCCGTGCTGGGGGACAGCAGGGCCGCCTCGCAGCGCAGCTCCGGCTCCAGCCGCCGGGCCTCGGGCGCGTCGAGCCACTGGAGATCCGCCACGCCATTGGCCTCGGCCCGGGCCTGGAGGCTCCGGAGCGCTTCCACCTGGGTTGCGTCGGTGGCCACGATGAGCTTGCCGCAGCGGCGGTGGTCCACCCGGTGCGCCTCGCAGAAAGCGTAGAGGGCGCGGTTGCCCGCCACGCAGAGCCGGGCCTTGAGGGAATCTGCCGGGTAGTAGATGCCTGCGTGGATGACCTCGCTGTTGCGGGAGCTGATGCCCGTGCCGATGCGGTCCTCCGCCTCCAGCACCACCACTTCCCGGCCCGCCATGGCCAGATGGCGGGCCAGGGCCAAGCCCACCACACCGGCGCCGACAACGAGATCCTGGATGCGTTCCATTATTTAAATGCCTTCATGTCGAGAATTCTATCTTCACATCTGGCATCAAAAGGTTCGATAGGTCACTAGGCCTGTCGCGGTCGAATGGCCCGCAGATGCCGGTATCCCCAAGGAGATTCAGCCCTTCATGCGCACCAACCTCCCCATCACCACCCGAGAGCACCACATCCAGGAAGGGACCTTCGTCGTCTCCAAGACCGATCTTGCGGGGGTGATCACCTATGTGAACGCGGAATTCCTGCGGATCAGCGGATTCACGGAGCAGGAACTCATCGGCGCCCCCCAGAACCTGGTGCGCCATCCGGAGATGCCCGCCGCGGCCTTCGCCGATCTGTGGGCCACCATCAAGGCCGGGCAGCACTGGCAGGGACTGGTCAAGAACCGCTGCAAGAACGGGGATTTCTACTGGGTGGACGCCGCCGTGTCGCCCATCCTCGAAGGGGGCCGGCCCGTGGGCTATGTGTCCATCCGCAGCCGGCCCACCCGGGCCCAGATCGAACAGGCGGAACACACCTACGGCCTGCTGAACCAGGGGAAATCGCTGGAGGCCACCTACCACAGGCCCTTCATCCCCCTGCCCGGGCTGGGGCTCCGGGCCCGCATCCTGGGCACGGTGGGGGCGGCCGCCGGCCTGCTGCTCATGACCCTGGGCGTGGGCGTCTGGATCGGTGGTCCCTGGGCCATCGGTCTGGGAATCCTCGCGGGACTGGCCGGCGGTGCCGGACTGGCCCTGCTGCTGGACCAGGCCATGCAGGCCCAGTTCGGGGGCGACCCTTCGCAGGCCATGACGGCCCTCCGGGCCATGTCGGAGGGGGATCTCTCCACCAGCATCGCCACGCGGAACGGGGATGTGAGCAGCCTGATGGCCCATACCCGCGCCCTCCAGCAGCGGGTGAAGAGCATGGTGAACCGCATGCGCTTCGAGGCCACCGAGGTTGCCTCCGGCGCCGAGGCCCTGTCCTCCTCCACCCTGCAGATGTCGGGGGCCACGGAGGAGATCGCCCGGAGCACCGAGGGCCAGCGGGCCGCCTCGGAGAACCTGGCCTCGGCCATCACCGAGCTGTCCGCTTCCGTGGGGGAGGTGGCCGCCAACACGCGCATGGGCCAGCGCCAGGCCGAGGAGGCCGTCCAGGCCGCGGTCCAGGGGGACAAGGCGGGAGAGGCGGCCCTGGCCGCCATGTCCGAGGTGGAGGGGGCCACCGCCGAGGTGGTGAAGGCCGTCGAGGTCATCCAGGACATTGCCCGCCAGACCAACCTGCTGAGCCTCAATGCCGCCATTGAGGCCGCCCACGCGGGCCAGGTGGGGAAGGGCTTCGCCGTGGTGGCGGAGGAGGTCCGCAAATTGGCGGAACGCTCCGCCGCCGCCGCCGAGGAGATCAGCCACCTCATCGACGCCTCCAACCGGGCCGTCCGGAGCGGCCGGTCCACGGTGCAGGAGGCCGTGGATTCCCTCGACCAGATCCGCGAGCGCATCGGCACCCTGCAATCCCTGACGCTGGAGATCTCCAGCGCCACGGAGGAGCAGGCCAGCACCAGCGCCGAGGTGGCCCACCAGGTGGAGCAGGGGGCCCAGGTGGCCATCAAGAACGCCGCCTCCACCCTGCAGCTCTCCGTCACCGTGGAGGCCACCTCGCGGACCACCCGCGACCAGGCCCGCATCGCCCACGGCCTGCTGGACCTGGTGGACCAGTTCAAGGTCTGAGCGGACCTGTGGGAAGATCGGGGGTTCGTCCTTCCCTGAACCTCCGACTGGCCGCCCCCCGACATGTCCACGCCCATGCTCCAGCAGATCGCCGGCCTCAAGCGCGAGGCGGGCGAGGCTGTGCTGCTCACCCGAATGGGCGATTTCTACGAGATCCTGGGCGAGGATGCCATCCGGGCCGCCCCGGTGCTGGAGATCGCGCTCACCCTGCGCGGCAAGGGCTCCGAATCGGAAACGCCCATGTGCGGCGTGCCCCACTTCGCGCTGGAATCCTACCTGCCCAAGCTGCTGGCGGCGGGCTATTCCGCGGCCATCGCCGAGCCCACCGCCAAGGCCGACGAGGTCAAGGGCCTGCTGCCCCGCGCCATCAAGCGCATCATCACGCCCGGCACCTGGCTGGATGACGATGCCCGCTGGCTCTGCGCCCTGCATCGGCATGGCGGGAACTGGGGCCTGGCCTTGCTGCAGCTGGCCTCCGGCGCCCTGCGGGTGCTGCCGGGTGACGGCGAAGAAGCCCTGCGGGCCACCCTGGAGCGCCTGGGCCCCCAGGAGCTGATCCTGGCCGAGGGGGCCGAGGACATCCCCGACCTGGAGGCCGCCCGCACGCGGCTGCCCGCCTGGCGCTTCGAGCCTTCCCGCGCCCGCCAGCAGGTGCTGGCCTTCTTCGGCTGGCAGCACCTGGAAGGCGTGGGGCTCGATCCCCATCCGGCGGCACTCGGCGCCCTGGCGGCCCTGCTGGACCAGGTGGAGGCCACCCAGAAGGGCCGCCCCGCGCACCTCCAGGGCGTGTCCCTGGAGCTGGGCGCCGCGGGCCCCCTGCTGGACGCCACCAGCGCCCGCCATCTCGAAGTCTTCGCCAATGGCCTGGATGGCGGGCGCCAGGGTTCGCTGCTGGCCCTGCTGGACCAGTGCCGGACCCGCCTGGGCTCGCGGCAGCTGAAGGCCTGGCTGGAGCAGCCCCTGCGCGACCGCGCGGCCCTGGAGCGGCGCTGGTCCCAGGTGGCCTGGCTCACGGAGGACCGCCGCCGCACGCCCATCCAGACCCTGCTGGCCCAGGTGCCCGACCTGGACCGCCTGCTGGGCCGCGTGGCCCTGGGCCTCGCCAACCCGCCGGAGCTGGCCCAGCTCCGCGAAGGCCTCGCCGTGATTCAGAAACTGCCCGCGCGGATCCAGGACGAAGGCTGGGCCGCGGAAGTGGCGGAACTCGACCTCTGGCCCGCGGGCACCCCGCTTTGCACGCTTTTACTTACGGAGCTTCAGCGAGTCCTCGCTGAAGTTCCGCCCCTCGACCTGGAGAAGGGCGGCGTCATCCGCGAGGGCGTGGACGCGGAGCTGGACGCCGTGCGGCGCCTGGCCCGGGACGCCAAGCAGGTGATGCTGGAACTGGAAGAGGAAGAACGGGCGGCCTCCGGCATCGGCAGCCTGAAGATCAAGTACAACCGGGTGTTCGGCTACTACTTCGAGATCACCAAAGCCAACCTGGGCGCCGTGCCCGCGCACTTCCTCCGGAAGCAGACCCTGGCCAACGCCGAGCGCTTCACCACCGAGAAGCTGGTGGCCTTCGAGCAGCGGCTGCTCAGCGCCGAAAGCGACCAGGGGCGGTTGGAAGCGCTCCAGTTCCAGCGCCTGCTGGCCCTGGTGCTGGAGCACCGCGCAGACCTCACGCGCCTGGCCCGGGCCGTGGCGGCGCTGGATGTGCTGGCGGCCCTGGCGGAGCGGGCCCGGCTGTCGGGTTGGACGAGGCCCGAGCTGGGGGAGGACCGGGAGCTGGTGCTGGCCTCCGCCCGCCATCCCATGCTGGAAGCACGCCTGGGCCGCGAGTGCATTCCCAACGACCTGCAGTTCACCGCGAGCCAGCCCATGGCCGTGGTGACGGGGCCCAACATGGGCGGCAAGTCCACGTTCCTGCGCACCTCGGCCCTGCTGGTGGTGCTGGCGCAGACGGGCTCCTTCGTGCCTGCCGAACTCATGCGCTTCGGGCTGGTGGACCGCATCTTCACCCGCATCGGCGCCTCGGACCAGCTGGCCAAGGGCCAGTCCACCTTCATGGTGGAGATGACGGAAACGGCCCGGATCCTCAACCAGGCCACGGCGGCGAG
>JAMPXL010000031.1 GCA_023701165.1 Geothrix sp.
CGGGGCGGCCCCTGGAGAAGGAGATCCATGGCGTGGACCGGGCCACGCGGCAGGTCTGGGCGGGGGCGGACCTGCTGCGGCCCATCGCCCGGCGCCTGCCGGGCTGGCGCTGGCTGGCCCCCCTGCTGGCCCTGCCGGGCCTGCCGCGGCTGCTGGACCGCGGCTACCAGTGGGTGGCCGCGCGCAGGTACCGGAAGACCGGGCGGCCGCCCTTCGCGTAGCCTGGGGCATGGTTTCCGTCCTCCCGAGCCCCTGGCACCCGGACCGCCGCTGGGCGGATCCCCTCATCGCCCTGCTGGCGCTCATCGCCCTGCTGGCGGCGGGCCTCACGCTCCAGGCCCGCCGGGGTTCGAGCCACCGGCCCGCCACCCGCGCCACCCTCCAGGGCCAGATCCTGGAGGCGACCCTGGCGGGCCCGCGCCTGCTGGCCCGCACCCAGGTCACGCCCCGCGAATGGGCCAAGGCCCGGGCCCAGCTGAAGGATCCCTGGGACCTCGCCCTGCTGGCGGTGCTCATGGCGGAGCTGGGCGATCCCGCCGAGGCCCAGGCCCTCGCCGGGGCCAGTGTCCCCCCCGGTCCCGGCGGCGAGCGGTTCCGGCAGGCCTTCCTGGCGGCCTATGGCCAGGGCCCCGTACCCGAGGCCGCCGTCCGCGCGGAGGTGCGGACGCGGCTGGGGAACGCCTACGGGGCGGCCCTGCTGGAGGCCCGGCTCCTGGACCGCCAGGGCGGCGCCGAAGCCGCGGCGGCCCTGCGGGCCCAGGCCCGGTCGGCCCTGCTGTCCCGCCTGCTGGTGCTGGGGGGCCTGGGGCTGGTGGTGATGGCCTTCGCGGCGGGCGGCCTGGGGGTGGGGATCTACCTCTGGATCACGCGCGCCCAGCCGCCGGTGCGGCCCCTCCCTGAATGGGGCCTGTCGGGCCGGGCGGCGGCCCTGGTCTTCCTGGGCTGGTTCATGGCCTTCTTCGCCGCGGGCAACCTGGCCCTGCTGCTGCTGTCGCCCTGGCCCGCCCTGCGCTGGGCGGCGGTGCCCCTGGGCACCCTCTTCCACGCGGCCGTCGGCGTGCGCCTCATCTGCTGGGCCGAGGGCCTGACGTTCCGGGAGCTGTGGGCCCGGGTGGCGCCGGGTCCGACCGCCCGGAACCTGGGCTGGGGCGTGGCCTTCCTGGCCCTGGCGGTGCTGCTGGTCATGGCCGTGGCCCTGGCCACGAGCCTGGTGCTGAAGCCCGACCAGAGCCCCCAGCGGGACCTGCAGGAGCTGCTGCGGGGGCTCTCCGGCTGGGCCCCCAGCCTGGCCATGTTCGCCGTGGTGGCGGGGCTCGCGCCCTTCTTCGAGGAGCTGCTGTTCCGGGGCTTCCTGTTCCCCGTGCTGGCCCGCCGGGGCCGCGTGGCCGCGGCCCTGCTGGGGTCGGCCCTGCTCTTCGGGGCCATCCACCTGCAGCCCGCGGGCCTGCCCACCCTGGGCACCCTGGGCCTCGCCATGGCCCTGGCGGTGCGGCAGACCGGCAGCCTCTGGCCCGCCATCCTGGTCCACGCCTGCTGGAACGGATCGGTCTTCGTGCTGATGCGGGCCCTGGCCTAGAACTGGATCCGCGCCAGGGCCGGAGCCAGCCACCAGAAGAGCTGGAGCACCACGAAGGCCACGATCACCCACTTCAGGACCTGGGTCCAGTCGGTGCCGGTGTCCGCGGAGCGGCGCTGGTACTGCATGGTCCGCCGGGTGGAGGACAGGTAGGTTTCCACCGGGTCCTCCGCCAGGGTGATCTTGGTGGCGCCCGTGCGCCGGATGGTGGTGCTGGTGCCGCCGGAGGCCTCGGGCCCGGGCGCGGCCTGGCGGTACCGCACCGCCGAGACGCTGCCGCCGCCATCCTCGTCCTGGCCCAGGAGGGCGAAGAGCCGGGCGCGCATGCTGGCGGGGCCCGGCAGCGTGTCGATCAGCTCTTCCATGAACTCCGGCAGGGTGGTGTACCGGTCCTCCGGATCGGAGGCCAGGGCCCGCTGGAACACCCCGCCCATGCGGGGGGGCAGGTCCGGGGGCAGGGCCACGGGCTCCTGGAGGATGTGGAGGATGATCTCGGTGAGCCCGCCGCCCGGATGGGGCAGCTTCCCCGTGAGCAGCTCGAAGGCCGTGGCCGCGAAGCTGTAGCGGTCCGAGGCCGGGGTGCCCTCGCTGCCCCGCAGCACCTCCGGCGGCGCGTAGGCCGGGGAGCCCAGGAAGTCGCCGGTGGAGGTCAGGCGGAGGGCCAGGGTCTGCGCGACGGCCTGCTCGTCACCCGCCACAGGCTCGAAGGCCAGGGGCCGCTCGGGGCTCAGGCTCATGTGGCCCATGGTGCGGGCGATGCCGAAATCCATGAGCTTGGCGCGGCCTTCTTCGCTGAGCAGGATGTTGTCGGGCTTCACGTCCCGGTGGACGATGGCCCGGCGGTGGGCGGCCCGGAGGGCGCGCATGGCCTGGATGAGCATCCGGGCGCTGGTTTCCGTGTCCAGGTCCCGGTCCCGGATGTGACGGGCGAGGCTCTTGCCCTCCACGTACTCCATGGCCAGGAAGGGCCCCAGGTCCTCCTCCACGCCCACGTCGAAGATGGTCACCAGGTTCGGATGGTTGAGCTGGGCGCTGATCTCGGCCTCGCGCCGGAACCGCAGCGTGGCCTGGTGCCGCGCCGCGCCGGAGACGCGCACCACCTTGATGGCCACCCGGCGCTTGAGCAGGGGATCCTCCGCCAGGTAGACCGTCCCCATGCCACCTTGCCCGATGGGGCGCACGACCTGGTACCTGCCGATGGTTCTGGGATCCGCCATGGAACTGAAATTCTAACCACGGGATCCCCTTCCGAAGACGGGCTAGAATGGAGGATTCGACATTCTGGAGTCCCCATGGCCGCCCTGCTCGAAGCCATCGAAATCAAGCGCAAGATGTTCTTCGAACTCGAAGAAACGCCTTTTCACTGCCTGGATGTGGAGATTTCCACGCCCACGGCGCGGGGCGGCCAGACCCTGGTCCGCATCAAGATGCGGAACCTGCTCACCCGCGCCGTCTTCGACAAGACCTTCAAGGCCGGCGACAAGTTCAAGGAGCCGGACCTCGTCCTGGCCCCCGCCAGCTACCTCTACAGCGACGGCGACGGGTCCCACTTCATGGACCAGGAGACCTACGAGACCCACACCCTGGGTGAGAGCCTCATGGGCGACGCCCTGGACTACCTGACCGAGGGCCTCATCGTCCAGATCCAGAAGTTCAACGGCAACCCCATCGGCCTCCAGATGCCCAGCCAGGTGGAGCTGGCCGTCACCTACACGGAGCCCGGCGCCCGCGGCGACACGGCCAGCGGCAACGTCACCAAGCCCGCCAAGCTGGAGACCGGCATCGAAATCAAGGTGCCCCTCTTCATCAAGGAAGGCGAGAAGGTGAAGGTCAGCACCGAAACCGGCGAGTTCGCTGGACGGGCCTGATAAAACCAGGAACACAGAGGACGCGGAAATCACACAGAGGACACAGAAAAGGGCATGAGGCGTTTGATGGGCACCATTCGGAACCGCCACACCTCTCTTGATTTTTTCTCTGTGCCTTCTGTGGCCCTCTGTGCCTTCTGTGTTCCCGCTCTTTTCATGGTTCGGCCATGACGCGGAAGTTCCGCCTCGGCCAGAGCCGGGAGGCCCAGGACCTGGACCACCGGGAGGCCTACTCCCGGGAGCGGGGCGGGGAGAGCAAGCGGCGCCAGCGCCACGCCGAGCGGCTGGAGACCGGCATCGAATCCCACGATGCCGAGTCCCTTTTGCGCCTGCCGGATCCCGCGCCCTGGATGCACCTGCCCGAGGCCACCCTCATCCAGCGCCACAGCCAGTGGGTGGATCTGGAGCTGGCGGACCGCACGGTCATGCGGGCCACCCTGGGCGGCAAGCTCAAGGGCGTGCGCCTGGTCTGCGGCGACCGCGTGCGCTACTCGGCCGTCCCCGTGGAGCCGGATGATCCCCGGTTCCCCGCGACCCTCTTCCCCCGGGGCGAGGGCGGTTCCCCCGAGGCCCAGGTGGTGGCGGTGATGCCCCGGAAGAGCCTGCTCAAGCGGGGCGGCATCGACGACCGCGAGCCCTGGCAGCTCATCTGCGCCAACGCCGACGAGCTCTGGATCTGCGCCGCCGTGGTGGATCCGCCCCTGCGGCCGGGCCTGCTGGAGCGGGCCCAGGTGCTGGCCCTCGATGCCGGCCTCACCTTCCGCGTGCTCATCACGAAGCGGGACCGGGCTTCGAAAAAAGACACCCTGCCCGAACTGGATCCCCTTCGGGAGCAGGGCGTGGCCATCCACGAGACCTCGGCCCTGAAGGGCGAGGGGCTCTACCCCCTGAGCGGCCTCCTGCAGGGCAAGGTCGTGGTGCTGCTGGGCCACAGCGGCGTGGGCAAGAGCACCCTCGTGAACGCCCTCCATCCCGAGATGGCCCTGAAGACCGGCGGCCTCACCCGGTTCGGCACGGGCAAGCAGACCACCACCGCCGCCCGCTGGCTGGCCCTCGCCTCCGGCGGCACCCTGGTGGACACGCCCGGCGTCCGCACCCTCAGCGTCCGGGGCTTCGACCGCGCCCTGCTGGCCCGCGTCTTTCCCGAGTTCCCGCCGGAAGCCCTGGAAGATCCCATGGCCCTCGATCCCGAGGACGAGGCCACCCTGGACCGCCTCGGCCTCGACTACCCCGAGCGCCTTCAGAGCCTGCAGCGGCTGTGGCTGGAGATGGACGACCGCAACCCGAACCAGAACGTGTGGCGCTGAAGCCGGCAGGGATTGCACCCTGCGAGGGGCCCGTGGACACTCAATGGATGCCTGAGCCTCCCGACACGCCCGCATCCCCCGCCGAACCCGGACGGTCGCACCGGGCCGTGGTCGCGGGCCTGGTCCTGCTGCTGGCGGGGAACGCCGTCCTGCCGTTCTTCTACGGCAGCCATGCCCTGGTGAGGCACCTGGACTACCTGGGGGTTCTGGTCCTGGCGTTCTGGGCCGCGGGGCTGGCCTGGCGGCGGGCCCGCCGAGAAGGGCCCGCCGCCTTCGGCCTCCTGGGCCTCGGCGCCGCCCTGGGCGGCCTGCATTACCTCCCCACGACCCTCCCCCTCCCCTTTGCCTCGCTCACGGGCCCCGCCATCTCGATCCTGGGCCTGCTGGCCCTGGGGGCCGGCTTCCTGCGCTGGCCCCAGCAGACCCGCATGCCCCGGGACCGCATGCGCACGATCCTCGACGGGGTGGCCATCGCCCTGGCCATGTTCACGGCCGCCTGGGTGGCCATGGGCCCCATGGAGGGCGTGGGCCGCCTGCCCCGGGGCCCGATGATCGTCTACCTGGTGCAGATCTGCGTGGCCCTGGGCCTCCTGACCCTGTGGCTCCTCCAGGAGACCCGCCTGAGGCTCCCGGAGCAGGCTCAGGCCAAGTGCTACGTGAAGGGGGCGCTGGTGGCCCTCCTGGCCCACAGCGCCCTGGCGGCCCTGCTGCGGGTCACGGGCCACTACTACGGGGGGTACCTGGGCCACGGCGTCGAGGTGCTCCACCAGCTGGCCAACCTCCTGCTCGCCCTGGCGGCCCTCAGTCCCGCTTCGACGGTGGAGCTGCCGCTGCCCCGGAAGGCGCTCTCGCCCCTGCGGGCGCTCCTTCCTTCCGTGGTGTCCCTGGCGGTGCTGTTCCTGGCGGCCTTCCACCTCCTCCGTCCCCATACCGAGCCCCAGCGGGCCCTGCTGGGGCTCAGCCTGGGCCTGCTGAGCATCCTGATGCTCCGGCACGGCCTGCTGATCCTGGATCTCGAACGCCTGTCCCACGATCTGGAGATCCGCGTCGAGGAGCGCACCCGGAAGCTGGAGGACCACCACCGCGAGGCCATGGGCGGCCTGCGGATGCGCATCATGGCTGGACTGGCGGCGGGGCTGGCCCACGACCTGAACAACCTGCTCGGCATCATCCGGCTCCGTGTGGACCTGCTGGAGGAGGACTGCACCCCGGCCCAGAAGAAGCACCTAGGCGTACTGGGGGAGGCCTCGGAACAGGCCTCGGCCATGACCCGGCGCATCCTCGCCTCCAGCCGCATGCAGGAGACCTGTCCCTCGGCCTTCGATTTCACGGCCTGGATGCGTGACCACGGCGGCCTGCTGCAGGCCATGCTGCGGCCCCAGCAGCAGCTGGAACTCCAGATTCCCGCGGACCTCCATGTGGTCGCCGATCCCCAGTCCCTCGACCAGATCTTCCAGAACCTGGTGTCCAACGCGCGAGATGCCATGGCGCCCGGAGGCGCGCTCCTCATCCGGGCCGAAGGGCGCGCCGAGACCGTCCGGGTGGAGGTCCGCGACGACGGCCCCGGCATCCCTCCCGAGCACATGGCCCAGATGTTCGAGCCCTTCTTCACCACGAAGGCCAAGGGCACGGGGCTGGGCCTCGCCACCGTCCGCGACCTCGTCCTCCAGAACCGTGGCGCCATCCGGGTGGAGAGCGAACCGGGCCGGGGCACGGCCTTCTTCATCGAGCTGCCGGTGCCGGAGCGGCTCCTGCTAGCCTGAGCCCATGCAGGACCGCATGCAGAGCGAATCGAGGCTCCTCGGCCTCGTCTACGGGGCCGTCTTCGGCACCCTCTTCCCCCTGTTCCACTTCGCCGCCCGGTCCTTCGCCCGGCGGGAGCGGGGCCACGAGATCGCCGACCAGATCGCCAACGCCTTCATGGAGCTCCGGCCCAAATACCTGGAGGCGGTCCTCGGCAACACCGCGCAGGTGCTGGGGCTGAGTCCCTCCCATCCGCGGGTGGATCGCGTGGCGCGCGAGATGGTGCGCCAGCACGCCCGGGCCTGGGTGGACTTCTTCCACTACGGCCAGCGCCCCCCGGGAGAGGCCCTGGCGCAGT
The DNA here is from genome assembly GCA_023701165.1 of Geothrix sp. Classification (GTDB taxonomy): domain Bacteria; phylum Acidobacteriota; class Holophagae; order Holophagales; family Holophagaceae; genus Geothrix. Next base: position 6,853 of record JAMPXL010000031.1, read on the forward strand.
TCGCGAGCCTCGATGGCCTGGAGCACATGGACGCGGCCATGGCCGAGGGCCGGGGCGTCATCCTGCTCACGGCCCACGCCGGCAACTACGAGCTGGGCGGACTGCTGCTGAAGGCCCGGAACCTGAAGATCCACGCGGTCTACAAACCCGACCGCTTCGAGGCCGTGGAGCGCCTGCGCGAGGGCCTGCGCGCCCAGGGTGGCGTGGTGGGCATCCCCGTGGATGGCATCGGATTCTCCACCCTGCCCCTGGTGAAGCTCCTCCGGGAAGGGCGCCTGGTGGGCATGCAGGGGGACCGGGACTTCAGCCTGAACGGCGTGCCCATGCCCTTCTTCGGCCGGGAGGTGCCCTTCCCCAGAGGGCCCTGGGAACTGGCCGCCATGACCGGCGCCCCCATCGTGACCAGCTTCTTCTACACGGACGAGGAACGCCGTTTCCACGCCCGCTTCAGCGCCCCCATCCGCGTCCAGGGCGGCCGGGGCGAGCGGATGGCGGCCATCGAACGCGGCATGCGGACCTATGTGGCCGACCTGGAGGCCCTCATCCGCCAGCACCCCAGCCAGTGGTACTGCTTCTATCCCTTCTGGGACGACCCCGCCCGCGGAAAAAGCCAGGCGTGACCTGCCCGTGTCGCCCGTCATAGGGATTTCGGCTTAAGCTTCTGGATTCCGGGGCCCGATCCCGGTTCCCACAAGGAGTTCGACCCATGCGCGGCACCCTGTCCATGCTTCTCCTCGCCGCAGCCGCCATCGGCTGCAACTCGAACAAATCCCAGGCCCCCGTGGTCGCCGCGCCGGTCCAGGGCGCCGCTGCCACCCCGGCCGAGGCCGCCGGCCTGTCCATCACGGGCAAGGTCCTCGAGCGCATCGACGCCTCCCCCTACTGCTACCTCCGCCTCAAGACCGCCCAAGGCGAGGTCTGGGCCGCCGTGCCGGAGGCCAAGGTCGAGAAGGGCGCCGAGGTCACCGTGGCCGGGGCCATGATCATGAAGGATTTCGAGTCCAAGACCCTGAAGCGGACCTTCGCCGAGGTCTACTTCGGCAACCTGGCCCCGGCGGGCGGAGCCGCCCCCGCGGGCGAGGCGGCCCCGGCCCTGGCCCCCAATCCCCACGGCCAGCCCGGCGCCGCGCCCGTGCCCGTCGGCAAGGTCGAAAAGGCCACCGGGGCGGACGCCCGCACCGTGGCCGAAGTCTGGAGCCAGAAGGGCGGCCTCAACGGCAAGAGCGTCAGCGTGCGCGGCACGGTGGTGAAGTACAGCCCGGGCATCATGGGCAAGAACTGGATCCACCTGCAGGATGGCAGCGGCGATGCGAAGGCCGGCACCCACGACCTCACCGTCACCACCCAGGACGCCGCCGCCAAGGGCGACACCATCACCGTCAAGGGCGTGCTGCGCACGGACAAGGACTTCGGCTCCGGCTACACCTACGCCGTCCTCGTCGAGGATGCCAAGGTGGCCAAGAAGTAGGGTCGACCTCCACCTTCAGCTTCCAAGAGAACGGGCGCCTCACGGCGCCCGTTCTCTTCGGAAA
>JAMPXL010000032.1 GCA_023701165.1 Geothrix sp.
CCGAAGCCGCCCTGAAGACCATCCACTTCGATTTCGACAAGTCCGACATCAAGGAAGCTGACCGCGCCCTCCTCCAGGGCATCGCCGACTTCATGAAGGCCTACCCCGCCGCCAAGGTCGAGATCGAGGGCCACTGCGACGAGCGCGGCACCAACGAGTACAACCTGGCCCTCGGCAACCGCCGCGCCGCCGCTGCCCTGGCCTACCTGAAGACCCTGGGTGTGGACGAAGCCCGCTTCACCACCATCAGCTTCGGCAAGGAAAAGCCCGTGTGCACCGAGGCCAAGGAAGCCTGCTGGAGCCAGAACCGCCGCGGCGAGTTCAAGCTCAAGTAGGAGTCCGCATCGCATGAAGCGGGGGCGCCAAGCCCCCGCTTTTTCATTTAGGATGGAAGCATCTTCCCTGGAGTTCCCATGAGCGCGCGCACGCTGCTACTTCCAGTCCTGATGACCCTGCTCGCCGTCGGCTGCGGATCCGAGGACCAGTTCCGCCGCGTGGAGCAGGAGGTCGGCGACCTCAAACTCGAAGTCTTCAAGCTGCGCCAGCAGGTCGAGGACGGCAACAAGCGCGCCGAAGCCGAGCAGAAGGCCGCCCAGGAATCCCGGACCCAGGACCGGCGCTTCCAGGCGGACCTGCAGGAGAGCCTGCGCCAGGTCCAGGACACCACGCGGGTGCTGAACAACCGCCTGAACAGCCTGCCCCGGGCCGGGGCCCGGCCCGCGGCGGACGCCCAGCCCTCGGCCCAGGTCTCCGAAGACGAACGCGCCTTCAATGCCGCCGTGCTGGATTACAACCGCGGCAACTACCCCCTGGCCGCCGAAGGGCTGGACCTCTTCCTGAAGAACTACCCCCAGAGCGTCAAGCGGCCCGACGCGCTCTTCTTCCTGGGCCTCTGCCACTACAACCAGCGGACCTTCGACAAGGCCCAGCAGGCCTTCGACCGCATCATCCGAGACCACGCGGCCTCGCCCCAGTTCCTGCCCGCCAAGCTCAAGCGCGCTCAATGCCTGCTCAAACAGGGATTGAAACCCGCTGCAGTCAAGGCCTTCCGCGAATTGGTGGACGGTTATTCGGGCAGCGCCGAAGCCCGCACGGCCCAGCAGGAACTGAGCGATCTCGGCCTTTAACGATGACCGCGGAGCATTGGCGCGTTCCCGTCCGCGTGGACTTCGCGGGGGGGACCCTGGATCTGTGGCCCATCTACGCCATGATGGGCGGCTGCCTCACGGTCAATGCGGCCGTGGATCTCTGGATTGAGCTGGAGGTGGCCCGGAGCGGCCCTGGCCACCGGATCACCAGCCGGGACCTGGGCATCGACCTGGCCTTCGCCTCCTGGCCGGAGGAGCCGCCTGCAGAGCTCTCCTGGGCGTGGCGGGCGCTGGATGGGTCCGGCGCCCCGCCGGCGGCCGTCACCATCCACAGCCCCGTGCCCCAGGGCTCGGGCCTGGGGGTGTCCTCCTGTCTGGGCGTAGGCCTGCTGGGCAGCGCCCTCGGCGAGGAGGCCGGTGAAGGTCTTGCGCGTAAGATCGCGACTTTACGGGATTTGGAAAGTTGCGAGCTTCAAACGCCCGCGGGTTGGCAGGACTACTATCCGGCGGCCCTGGGCGGAGCCCTGGCGCTTCACTGGGACGGGCCCGAGCCGCGCTGGGAGCGCCTGGAGCCCCATCCGGGCCTGCTGGCGGATCTGGTGGTGTTCTACACCGGGAAGCCGCACCACTCGGGCATGACCAACTGGGAGGCCTACAGGCGGTTCATCGAGGGCGATGCGCAGACGCGAGGGGCCCTGTCCGACATCCGGCAGATCGCCCGGGACATGGCGGCAGCCCTGCCGACAGACCCTGCCGAAGTGGCGTCGCTGCTGGAGCGCGAAGGCCAGGCCCGCCTCCGGCTTTCCCCGGCGGTGGAGACCGATGCCATGCGCGCCGTGCGGGACCGGGGCCGCCGCGAGGGCTGGTACGCGGGCATGAAACCCTGTGGTGCCGGGGGCGGCGGCTGCTGCCTGCTGGTGGTGAAGGACGGCCGCCGGGATGAGGCGGAGGCGGCCCTGCGGGGCATGGGCCTGCCGCCCCTGGACCTGCGGATTACCCCGAAGGGGCTGCACAGGCTCTGATCAAGGCGGCCAGGTCCGGCGCCTCAAGCGGCGGCTGGCCTGGGGTGGCCATGAGACCGCGCAAGCGCTGATCCCGCTTGCCGAGGGGTAGCGTCCCCACATCGGCCAGGGAGACCCAGCGAAGGCCCTCTGCGGCCTTGAAGCGCGTGCCGAGGCGCAGATGCAGTGGGCTCACCTGCTCGCGGCGGTGGGTGTAGACCTGGGTCCAGCCAGGCCACGCCTGGAGAGGGGCCGGCTCTTGGTCCGCGGCCTGGGGCGGGAATTCGGCGGCGCCCAGGGCGGGCCAGCGCCAGAGGCCCGCCAGAAGCCCCTTCGCAGCCGGTGGGTGGAGCAGAAGGTGCCCCTCGGCCTCGAAGGCCACGAGCCACAGGAGGGACGCCTTCGGCTTCGTTCGTTTCGCCGCGGGCGGGATGGCCCCCGTGCGCCCCGCCAAGCGGGCAGCGCAACGGTCCCCAAGCGGACAGGCGCCGCAGGCGGGTGTGGGCCCGCAGACCGTGGCGCCCAGTTCCATGATCGCCTGTGTCATACGGGAGGGGCCGTGGGCTGCGAGCGCTGGGGCCAGCCAGGCGCGCAGATCCGCGGCTGCGCGCCTGGGATCGCCCTCGATCAGCAGCAGCCGGGCCAGCACGCGGAAGGCGTTGCCATCCAGGGCAGGCGCGGGCCACTGGAAGGCGATGGAGCCCACGGCAGCGGCGGTGTAGGGCCCCAGGCCCGGGAGGCCCGCCAGGCCTTCGAGATCGCCGGGCCAGCCCTCGGCGGCCACGGAAGCTGCGGCAGCTTTGAGGAACCTTGCCCGCCGGTAGTAGCCGAGGCCCTCCCAGGCCTTGTGGATGGTGTCCTCATCGGCCTCCGCGAGAGCCTCGGGGCCAGGGAACTGCGCCATCCAGCGCGTGAAATACGGGACCACCGTGGCCACCTGGGTCTGCTGAAGCATCAGCTCCGATACCAGCACCGCGTAGGGGTCCGGATGGGGCGCATCCAGCTCCCGCGCGCGCCAGGGCAGGTCGCGCCGCACCCGATCGAACCAGGGGGCCAGGGGGGCGAGGAGATCAGCGGAAGCAGGCCACGGCATCGTTCGAACCTATCAGGCGCTCCCTTTGGAGAACACCTCTGGGTGCAGACATGGTGGTGATTCCGATCGAAGTTATCCTGTTAGAGCCTTACCATTCAGCCGCGAATATGTCCTTGGGTTCAGGCATAGCCTGATGCAATCGCGTCCGAGGATATCGACATTCGTTGGGTTCGGAGGTCGCCATGGGAAAGACCCGCTTTCATGGCCCCGGTAGACCCGCGGCTGCGCGCCCCAGCCCATCGCATGGCCCTGGGACAGAGGCGGCTCGGACGGGTGGTGCGGGTGTCCCCGGCCTCTCGGGATCCCGTTTCAGCCGTGCGGGAATGGTCATCGCAGGCGGCCTGCTCTCTGTGTGGCTGATCCTGATCCAGTGCGCCTGCGGTGGCGGTCCGAGTGATCCGCGGCCGGTCCATGGGGCAGGAAGGCCCCCCTCTCTTTATTATCCGAACTCGACCCAGACCTGCTACCCGGGAACGGGAATCCGGGACATGCTTCCGGCCATCCAATGGAATGCCTACCCAGGATCTGCCGCACCATCCTCATTCACCGCCTCGCCTGCCTTGCCTGCCGGGCTGAAGCTGGATGCGCAGACAGGTGCCATCTCAGGCACCCCCACCCTCGCCTCGCCCTTGCCCATGACCGGATATTCAATCCAGGCGCAACTCGATCAGGTGGGTCCCCTTCAGACCGACATCTACCTTTCGGTGCTGAACGACGCCGCCAAACATCTCGCAGTGCACCGGACGGGTCATTCCGCCCTGCCGCTGCCTTCGGGGAAGGTGCTGTTCTCAGGCGGGTTGTCGACCTCGATCTCCGGGGGGCTGCCTGTGGGCACCTGGGACGCTCTGGAGTGTTTCGATCCCGTCTCCGGGAATGTCAGCCCCACAGGGGGCGGATACGAGTTCACGGGGGGGACCGCCACGCTGCTGCCCGGCGGGAAGGTCCTTTTCTGTCCCGGGTTCGGGAACAAGGGCACGCTCTACGATCCTGCCGTCGGAACCTTCAAGCTGAACGGGTTTTGATGTCCTGCGGGTGAAACGCAAAAGAGCGCCGCTTCCGGCGCTCTTTCTTTTGGTGCCCGCGAGCAGACTCGAACTGCTACGGCTTGTGGCCACCACCCCCTCAAGATGGCGTGTCTACCAATTTCACCACGCGGGCACGTGGAACAACCATCATCTCCCAAAGCGCGGACCCAGTCAATGTCCCGTTTTGCAGGAGATGGACCGGCTACTGCTTCGCGGGTGCGTGCGCCGGGGCCGGGGCCGGGATGGGCGCGGGGGCGGCCGGCGCCGGAGCCGTGACCGCGGGTTTGTCGGCGGTCTTCTCCAGGACGGAGCGGTTGCTGCGGATGATCAGCACTTCGATGAAGAGCGTGGTGCCCAGGAAGCCCGCCGCCAGCCAGTAGGTGGCCTTGGAGAGGAAGGGCGTGGCGCCCTGGGCGCCGAAGGCGGAATTCGCGCCGCCGCCGCCGAAGGAGGCGCCGAGGCCGCCCTTGGTGCCGGGCTGCAGCAGGATCGCCCCGATGAGCAGGACACCGAAAAGGATCAGAAGCGCGAGGGCGAGGCCATTCATGGAAACTCCGAACCATCTAGTCTGTCACGCCCGGGCGTTTACATCCAGAGCCCTGTGAGGCTGGGGGCCTGGAGGGCGCGGTGGACGGCCTGGGCCCGCTCCACCAGGCGGATGAAGTCCGAGGGCAGGAGGGCCTGGGGGCCATCGCTCAGGGCCTTCTCGGGGTTGCAGTGGGTCTCCACCAGCAGGCCGTCGGCGCCGGCAGCCACGCCGGCCAGGCCGCAGGGGATGACCAGATCCCGCCGCCCCGTGGCGTGGCTGGGATCCACCATCACGGGCAGGTGGGTGAGCGCCTTGGCCGCGGGGACGACGCTGACATCCAGCGTGTTGCGGGCATGGTCGGACCAGGTGCGGATGCCCCGTTCGCAGAGGACCACGTTCCGGTTGCCCTCGCCCAGCACATACTCCGCGGCGTAGAGCCATTCCTCCAAGGTGGCGGAGGGGCCCCGCTTGAGCAGCACGGGCTTCCCGCAGCGTCCGGCCCGGCGCAGCAAGGCGAAGTTCTGCATGTTGCGGGCCCCGATCTGCACCATGTCGGCGCTGCGCTCCACGTCGTCGAAGGTCTCGACCTCCGTGGCCTCGGTGACGATGCCCAGGCCGAATTCCGCCCGGGCCTCCTCCAGCAGGCGCAGGCCCTCCAGACCCAGGCCCTGGAAGGCGTAGGGGCTGGTGCGGGGCTTGAAGGCGCCCGCCCTCAGCAGCTTCACGCCGGCCTCGGCCACATAGCGGGCCACGGTGAAGAGCTGCTCGCGGCTCTCCACGCCGCAGGGGCCGCCCACCAGGACCAGGTCCGCTCCGCCGATCCTCACCCCGCGCACGTCCACGACGGTGCGCCCCGCGGCGGCATCGGCGCTGGCGAGCTTGTAGGGGCTGGTGATGGGGACCACGCGGCGCACCCCCGCCATGGGCTCGATGCGGTCGGGCTTGAGTGCCCTGGAGGCATTGGGCGCCACGATGCTGAGGGCCTCCGGCGTCTCGTTCACCTGGCTGCGGACGCCCGCGGACTCCAGCAGGGCCAAGACCTCCCCGACCTGTTCCCGGGTCGCGGAAGGGTGCATGAGGATGAGCATGGGGCCTCGCAGCGAAGGCTCATTCTAGCCTCCAGCCCCCGGCCTGTCTGGACAGGGGGCCCTGCGGCACCCAGACTTGGGCCCGGAGGTTCCCATGCGGCGCGTGCTCCCTGCATTCCTCGTCCCCCTGCTGCTGGCCTTCGGCTGCACGCGCCCCGAGGTGGAAGCCTTCAGGCAGCGGCCCCGGCCCGTGGTGGTGACCGTGAGCCTGCCCTCACAGCTGGCGGACCGCGAAGGCTTCCAGCAGGAGTACGCCTCGGCCCTGCGGGCCCGCCTGGCCACCCGCGTGGTGGTCGTGCCCGGCGGCGTGAAGCCGCCGGTGGACGCCGTGGAGCTGCAGGTGGACATCCGCGACATCAGCCAGGCCCCGGGCCAGCCCAGCGCCGCGGCGGTGGGCGTGGCCACCGGCGTCACCGTGGGCGTCCTCAGCGCCGCCTCGGGGAATCGGGGCTGGGGCGTGGTGGATGGCCTCTTCTGGGGTCTCTGGGCCGGTTCCCACGCGGCCATGCACCAGGAACGCACCCGCGACCGGCTCGGCTACCGGCCCCAGGTGGTGCGGGCCCAGGTGCGGTTGATGCAGCCCGGCAACCCGGAGCCCCTCTGGGTCGAATCCATCGAGCCCATCGAGGTGGTGGAGGCCATGGATCCCCTGCCGCCGGGCCTGCGAGACGATGACGGCCGCATCCGCGAGGAGGAGGCCAAGGGCTTCGCCCGGGTGGCGGTGCAGAAGCTGGCGGCCTATTTCCAGTGGACGCGGCTTTCGGAGCAGCGGTTCTACGAAGGGCCCACGGCGATGAAGGACGAGGCTCCGCCTCCGGACCCTGCACCGGAGTCCAAGAAACATTGATGGAAGCCCGCCTCCTGCGCTGCCCGGGCTGCGGTGCATCCGTGCATCCGGACGCACCGCAATGCCCCTACTGCCGGGCCCAGCTGGCCACGGTGGCCTGTCCCGGCTGCTTTGCCCTGGCGCCCCTGTCCGCGGATCACTGTCCCTCCTGTGGCGCGGCTCTGGCTCCACGGAAGGCCGCCGCCCCCGCCGGGAGCCCCTGTCCAGCCTGCGCGGAACCTCTGGCCGCCTCGCGCATCGGGGACCTCGATGTGCAGGATTGCCGGGCCTGCGGCGGACTGTGGCTGGACCGGGCTGTGTTCGAGGAGCTGGGTGCCGTTCGGGAACGCCAGGGCGCCGTGCTGGGCGCCCTTCCCGCGCCGGCCGAGCCTCCCCTGGCGACCCCCCTGGGCGAGGTGCAGTATCGTCCCTGCCCGGCCTGCAGCCACCGCATGAACCGCGTGAACTACGCGAAGCGTTCAGGCGTGGTGCTGGATGTCTGCAAGCGCCACGGCCTCTGGTTCGACAAGGACGAGCTGCGCCGGCTGCTGGCCTTCATCGCCGGTGGCGGCCTGGAGCGGGCCCGCGAGCGGGAGCTGGGGGAGCTGAAGGAGGCCAGGCGGGCGGCCGCTCAGATCCCTCGGCACCCGGCTTCAGCCAGCGAATTCGGACAGCAGATGGATGACGCGGGGCGCTGGCTCACCGCCGCCGGGCTGGTGGGGCTGGCCATGGAGGTGGCGGGGCTGTTCCTGGACGGGGACTGATCAGCCCGCCTGCTTCACCAGGGTGGCGAACTTGGCGGGGTCCAGGCTGGCGCCGCCCACGAGGCCCCCGGCCACCTCGGGAATGTCCAGCAGCTCGGGGAAGTTCTCGGGGGTGACGCTGCCGCCGTAGAGGACCGGCACCGGCCCGATGTTGGGAGCCATGAGGGTGCGGAGCTTGGCCTGGATGAAGGCGTGGGCCTCGCGGATCTGGGCCACCTCCGCCCGCAGGCCTGTGCCGATGGCCCAGACGGGCTCGTAGGCCACCCACAGGGGCGTGGGCCCGGTGCGGGCGAGGATGGAGAGCTGGCGGTCGAGCACATCCAGCGTCTGGCCCCGCTGCCGCTCCTCGAGGGTTTCTCCCACGCAGAGGAGGGGCAGCAGGTTCCAGTCGCGGGCGGCCTTCACCTTGGCCGCCAGGGCCTCGTCGGTCTCCCCGAAGAGCTGGCGCCGCTCACTGTGCCCGAGGATCACGCCTGAGCAGCCCACATCCTGCAGCTGGGCCATGGAGATCTCGCCGGTGAAGGCGCCCTTGGGGTCCGCATGGCCGTTTTGGCCGAACACGCGGACCTGGCGGCTCCGGAAGCTGTCGGCCACCGGCCGGATGAGGTGGAAGGGAGGGGCGATGGCGGTGGTCACCGAGGGGGAGGCGGTGTAATCCGCGAGGAAGGCCTCGCAAAAATCGCGAGCCTGGTCGGAGAGGAAATTCATCTTCCAGTTGGCGACAACGAAGCGCATGGGTTGGGCCCTCGACGAGCAGCTTCCAGCTGTCGGCTGTCCGCTGGAGATGGGAGAGGATGCAGCAGTC
>JAMPXL010000033.1 GCA_023701165.1 Geothrix sp.
CATCCATGTCCACACCCTGGAGGACCGGCCCCAGGTGCGCCGCGATGTGGAAACGGACGAGGGCATGAGCGTCCACGTGGGACGCCTGCGGCCCTGCCCCATCCTCGGCGTGAAGTTCGCGCTGCTGGGCCACAACACTGAGCGCGGGGCGGCGGGTGGCAGCATCCTCAATGCGGAACTCGCCCATGCGAAGGGGTACCTCCGATGACCCGTTCCACAACCTGCCCCTCGCACGTGTTCTCTGGCAGCCCGCGATCGGACATGCCATCAAGGCATGTCCTCCTGCTCCCCGCTGCGCGGGATCGCAGAGCGGGGCCCCCCCGAGCGGGGGCAGCGGGTGGCAGCATCCTCAATGCGGAACTCGCCCATGCGAAGGGGTACCTCCGATGATCGTCCTCAAGTTCGGCGGCAGCAGCGTGGCGGATGCGGTCTGCATGCGGCAGGTGGCGGACCTTGTCCGCGCGGCCCTGCCTGAATCGCCCCTGGTGGTGCTGTCCGCCATGGGCAAGACCACCAACGGCCTGTTCGAGGCGGCGAAGGCCGCGGAGGCCGGAGACCTGGCGGGAGCCATGGCACGGCAGCGGGCCCTCATGGCCGCCCACCGGAAGGCCGCGGAGGACTTGTTCGAGGGGGCCGCGCCCGAAAGCCTGGATGTGGCGCTGACGGACCTCTTCGGCGAATTGGAGCTGCTGCTGCGCGGCGTGGCCCTGCTCCGGGAACTGAGCCCCCGCAGCATGGATGCCATCGCCTCGCTGGGGGAACGCCTGTCCACGCGGATCTTCGCGGCCTTCGTGGGGGGCGGGTGGGTGGACGCCCGCACGGTGCTGCGCACGGATGCCGCATTCGGCGAAGCGGCACCCCAGCCCGCGGCCATCCGGGCCCTGGCTGCCCAGCACATCGGGCCGCTGCTGGGCCCGGGCCGCGCTGTGGTGACCCAGGGCTACATAGGTGCCACGGAGGACGGCCTCACCACCACCCTGGGCCGGGGCGGCAGCGACTATTCCGCGGCCCTCTTCGGCGCGGCCCTGGGGGCGGCGGAAGTGCAGATCTGGACGGACGTGGAGGGCGTGCTCACCTGCGATCCCCGCATCGTCCCCGAGGCCCTGCCCATTCCCGAGCTGAGCTTCGCGGAAGCGGCGGAGCTGGCGGCCTTCGGCGCCAAGGTGCTGCACCCTGCCACCATCCAGCCGGCGGTGGAGGCCCGCATCCCCGTCACTGTGCGTCACACCCAGAAGCCCCAGGGCCGGTTCACGACGATCTCCGCCGAGGTCCGCACGGGCCGCCCCATCACGGCCCTGGCCAGCCGGGGCCCCGTGACGGTGCTCACGGTGAGCAGCTCGCGGATGCTGGCGCAAAGCGGCTTCCTGGCGCGGCTCTTCGAGGTGTTCGGCCGCCGGGGCGTGAGCGTCGATCTCGTGGCCACGGCCGAGGTGAGCGTGTCCCTCACGGTGGAGGCGGACGTGCCGCTGAAGGCGCTGCAGGAGGATCTCTCCGCCTTCGCCAAGGTGGAGATGCACGAGGGCCGGGCCATCATCGCGGCCGTGGGCGAGCGCCTGAAATCCACGCCGGGCCTGGGCGCGCGGCTGCTGTCCTCGCTGGGCGACATCAACGTGGAGATGATCAGCATGGGCGCCAATGAGATCAACCTGAGCCTCGTGGTGCGCCAGGAGCAGGCCGCCGAGGCCCTGCGCCGTCTGCACCGCGTGTTGGCGGGGAGCATGCCATGATGCCGCCGCGCATCGGGGTCTTCGGCAAGGGCCGCCTGGCCGCCGCCATCGCCGCTGAGGTCGGGGACGCCCTGGCCTGGCAGGCGGGACGTGGGGACGTGCCCCCCTCGCCGGTGGACGTGGCCATCGACGCCAGCGTGGCGGAGGCGGTGGAAGCGCACCTGGCCTGGGCCCTGGAGACGGGGACGGACCTGGTGATCGGCGCCACGGGCTGGTCCCTGCCGGATCTGGAGGCCCGGGTGGACGGGCGCATCGGCGTGCTGGCCGCCTCGAACTTCTCGCTCACCGTGGCGCTGATGGCGCGGCTGGCCACGGTGATGGGCCGCTTCGCCGCCCTGGATCCCGCGCGGGCTCCCTACCTGGTGGAGCACCACCACCGCCTCAAGGCCGACGCCCCCTCGGGCACCGCCAAGACCCTGGCGGCGGCCCTCCTCGCGGGCTGCCCCCGCAAGACGGAGTGGACCCTCGGCACCCCGGCCCCCCACCAGCTCAGCGTGGGCGTGGTGCGGGCCGGCGCCGAATTCGGCACCCATACCGTGGGCCTCGATGCCCCCGCCGAAGTTCTGGAGTTGACGCACACGGCGCGGTCCAGGGCCCCCTTCGCCCAGGGCGCCCTGGTGGCGGCCCGCTGGCTTCGCGGCCGCCGGGGCGTGTTCACCATGGACCACCTCGCCGCGGACCTGCTGGACCCCCTGTTCGCCTTCGGAGGAAGACCATGACCCTCGACCTGTCCGGCCTCGCCGTCGCCCTGGCCACGCCCTTCACGCCCTCGGGGGATGTGGACCTGCCCGCCTTGCGCAAGCTCGTCCGCCACGTGGTGGCGGGAGGCGTCGACACCCTGGTCCCCCTGGGGTCCACCGGGGAGGCCGCCACCATCCTGGACGACGAACGCGACGCCATCATCGCCGCCTGCCTGGAGGAGAGCGGCGGCCGCCCCGTGGTGGTGGGCACGGGCCACAACGCCACCCGCCAGGCCGCGGCCCTGACGAAGCGAGCCCAGGCCCTGGGGGCCCAGGGCGCCCTGGTGGTGACGCCCTACTACAACAAGCCCACGCCGGATGGCCTGGTGGCGCACTTCGCGGCCGTGGCCGAGGCGGCGCCCGGCCTGCCCCTCATCGCCTACAACGTGCCGGGCCGGACGGGGCTGAACCTGACGCCCGCGGCGCTGCTGCGCCTCTGGGAGAATCCCCAGGTGGTGGCGGTGAAGGAGAGCAGCGGGAACCTGGCCCAGATCGCCGAGATCGCCCGCCAGCTCCCCAAGGGAAAGCTCCTGCTGTCCGGGGACGACAACCTGGCCCTGGCCTCCATGGCCGTGGGTGCCGCGGGCCTGGTGTCGGTGCTGGGCAACGTGCTGCCCCGGGAGACCGCCATTCTCGTGGCCGCCGCCCGGCGGGGCAACGCCAACGAGGCCCTGCGCCTGCACCAGCAGCTGCTCCCCCTGATGGACGCCCTGTTCCTCGAAAGCAATCCCATTCCCCTGAAGGCCGCCCTGAACCTGCTGGGCCTCTGTGGGGACGGGCTGCGCCTGCCCCTGACGCCGGCCTCCGCCGCCACGCGCACCCGGCTCGCCGAGGCCCTCTGCCTGTCCACGGAAGGCACCCTTCCCGGAGTGAACTGATGACCGTCGACCTTGAGACCATCCACCGCTTCTTCAGCCGCAGCCCGGAAATCCTGGCGGCGGATCCAGAGGCTCCGGCCATGCACCAGGTGCTGCTGGTGGCCCTGGAGACCGGCGCCATCCGCGCCGCCGAGCGCATGGACGACGGCACTTGGCGGACCAATGCCTGGGTGAAGCAGGCCATCCTCTGCGACTTCCGGCGCACCAGCCTCGCGGAGATGCCGGGGCCCGGCTATCCCACCTTCGACAAGACGGCCTATCCGCCCCGCCATTTCGGCCTGGAGGATGCCGTGCGCCTGGTGCCCGGCGGCACGGCCGTGCGCCGCGGCGCCCACATCGCCCGCAGCGTGGTGCTCATGCCCCCGGCCTACGTGAACGTGGGCGCCTTCGTGGACGAGGGCACCATGGTGGACAGCCACGCCCTGGTGGGCAGCTGCGCCCAGATCGGCAAGCGCGTGCACCTGTCCGCCGCCGCCCAGATCGGCGGCGTGCTGGAGCCCGCCGGGGCCCGGCCCGTGATCGTGGAGGACGACGCCTTCGTGGGCGGCCTCGTGGGCCTCTTCGAGGGCATCGTGGTGCGGCGGCGGGCCGTGCTGGCCTCGGGCGTGGTCATCACGGGCAGCACCGTGATCTACGACCTGGTGCATGGCCGCGAACTGCGCCAGGAGGTGCCCGAGGGCGCCGTGGTGGTGCCGGGCTCGCGGCCGGCCTCGGGGGACTACGCGAAGGCCCGGGGGCTCCAGGTCTCGGCCCCCTGCATCGTGAAGTACCGCGACGACAAGACCGACGCCGCCACGGCCCTCGAACAGGCGTTGCGGTAGGCAGAACAAATGAATGCGAACCACCAAGACACCAAGGCACCAAGAAAAGAAAACGAGTGATTTCTTTGCAGTTCTTGGTGTCTTGGTGTCTTGGTGGTGATCTGTTCTGCTTGAATCGTCTGGAAAGGATGTACCCGTGAATCCCGCCTCCCGCCTGTCCCTGCTGAAGCCTTCGCCCATCCGTGCCATCACGGACGGCACCCCGCCGGGGGCCATCCCCCTGGGGCTGGGCGAGCCCACCTGGGACCTGCCGGAGGTGGCGCGGAAGGCCCTGCTGCGCGAGCCCGGCCCCTGCGCCTACGTGCCGCACGTGGGGCTGCTGGACCTGCGCCGGTCGGTGGCGGCCTTCCACGGCGCCCACGTGGACGAGGTGCTCATCACCACCGGCTCCCAGGGCGCGCTGTTCTCCCTGTTCCAGGCCTGGGTGGAGCCGGGCACGAAGGTGCTGATGCCCGACCCGGGCTTCGTGGCCTACCCGGCCCTGGCCCGCATGGCGGGCGCCGAGCCGGTGCCCTACCGCCTGTCCGCAGACCGCTTCCGCCTGGATGCGGACGAGCTCATCCGCGTGCTGGACGCCACGCCGGAGGCCTCGGCGGTGATCCTCAACCTGCCCTCGAACCCCACGGGCGGCGGCGGCGACCTGGCCGCGCTGAAGCGCGTGGCGGAGGCCTGCACGGCCCGGGGCGTGCTGCTGATCTCCGACGAGGTCTACCGCGACCTGCACTTCGGCACCCGCTGCCCCAGCCTGCGGGACGTCACCGACCGCGGCGTGGTGACCAGCTCCGTGAGCAAGGGCTGGGGCGCGCCGGGCCTGCGCGTGGGCTGGGCCGTGGGCGATCCCGCCTGGCTGGCGCCGGCCCGCGTGGTGCACGGCTACGCCGTGACCGGCACGGCCACGCCCGCGCAGTGGGCGGCCCTGGCGCTCATCGAGCATTCGGAGACCATCCTGGCGGAAGCCCGGGCCGCCGTGGGCGAGCGCTGGGAGGCCCTGGCCGCGGCCCTGCGCGACGAGCTGGGCCAGGCCGTGGCGCCCCCCGACGGCACCTTCTACCACTTCATGGCGCTGCCGGCGTCCGCCCACACCGATCCCCTGGCCTTCTGCCTGAGGCTCCGGGACGAGGCCAAGGTGGTGCTCATCCCCGGCCTGGCCTTCGGCGAAGGGGGCCGCGGCCACGCCCGCCTCAGCTTCGCCGCCACCCCCGAGCAGCTGCGGGAAGGCGTGCGGCGGCTGGCGCCGTACTGGAAGAACTGAAAACGAATCTGTGGTTAGAGGGTCCCCATGCTTTTCGCCTTCGACGATGTCCAATGCCGGGCCCTCGCCGAGGCCCACGGCACGCCCTGCTTCGCCTACTCCGCCGCGGTCGCGGCGGAGCAATTCACGGCCCTGCGCGGGGTACTGCCCCAGCGGGTGCGTCTCGCCTACGCGGTGAAGGCCAACCCGCATCCGGGCCTGCTGGCACGCTTCGCCGCGTTGGACGCCAGCTTCGACTGCGCGTCTCTCGGTGAGCTGACGCGGGTGGGGGCGCTGGGCCTGCCGCCGGGGCGCACCTTCTTCGCGGGGCCCGGCAAGCGGGAGGCGGAGCTGGTGGCAGCCCTGGCCTCGGGCGTGCGGGTGCAGGCGGAAGGCTGGGAGGACCTGGCGCGGATCGATGCGCGGGTGGATCGCGAGACGGCCGTGAACCTGCGGGTGCATCCGGCCTTCGACATCGACGAGGGCAGCCGCATCATCGGCGGCAGCGGGCCCTCGGCCTTCGGGGTGGACGAGGAGGACGTTCCCGCGTTGCTGCAGCGGGCCGCGGGTCTGCGCCACGTGCGCATCCGCGGGCTGCATGTCTTCGCCGCCAGCAACCAGCGGGACGCCGCGAAGCTGCGGGCCATCCACGGCGCCGTGCTGGAGCTGGCCAGGCGCCTCCACGAGGTCCATGGCCTCGTCTTCGAGCAGATCGACCTGGGCGGCGGCCTGGGCGTGCCCTACGCGCCGGAGGAAACGCCCCTGGATCTGAAGGCCTTTGGACAGGGACTCTCCGAGCTGCTGGCCCGCCATCCCTGGTTCACGGGCGAGCTGATCCTCGAGCCGGGCCGCTTCCTGGCGGGTCCCTGCGGCGTCTACCTAGTCCGGGTCGTGCGCATCAAGGAAAGCCGCGGCACCCGCTTCGCCATCCTGGAGGGCGGCATCAACCACCTGATCCGCCCCCTGCTCACGGGGCAGCCCTTCCCCGTGAAGGCCGTGGGCCAGGGGGCGGGCGAGCTCCCGTACACGCTGGCGGGGCCCCTCTGCACCAGCCTGGACCGGCTGGGCGAGGTGCGCCTGCCGGGCCTCGCCGCGGGAGACCTGCTGGCCTTCGGCACCACGGGGGCCTACGGGCTCAGCGAGGGCATGACCCACTTCCTGAGCCATCCGGTACCGCCAGAGGTCTGGGTGGACTGAGGTCCTACCCCAGCAGGGGCAGCCAGGCGGCCTGTTCGGCCTTGGGGAGGGTCTTCACGCGCTCCAGCAGCCGGAGGCGGGTCTGCCAGGTCTTGTCGGCGGGGAACAGGGCCCGGCCCCGCCGCAGATCCCCGGCGGCCTCGGCCCACTTGGCCTGGGAGACATGGGCCGAGCAGAGGGCCAGGTGCAGCCGGGCGGCGCGGATCCGCAGGCTGGGGTCATCGGGCTGGGCGCGGAGCAGGGCGTCCATGACCTTGGCCGCGGCCTCCAGATCGCCGTTCTGAAGGTGCTTCTGGAACTCGGGAAGGCTGGCGCCCGTGACGCCCCCCGGAAGGCCGAGGCGGGCCTTTTCCAGCAGCTGGGCGGCAGCGGCGTCCCCGGGGTTCTGGGCCAGGACCGCCTGGACCCGGAGGTAGGCAAGCAGCGGGTCCACTTCCAGGGCGGTTTCGGCCTCCTGGAGGATGGCCGCGGGGGTCTCGGCGAGGTCCGGCGCCTGGGCCTGCTGGAGCACAGGGGCCACTGCCGCGGCCCGGGCGGCCTTGACGGCTTCCTTCAGTTCCTGGTCCTTGCGGTAGGTGTGGACGGCGTAGAGTCCCACGCCCAGGGCCAGGGAGATGCCCCCGGCCCAGGCCCAGACCCTGGGCTCCCGCAGCCAGGGAAGGCGGGTGGAAGCCTCCTGGAGCCGGTCCGGCAGGGTGAGCCCTTCCCGGGCGGCGGGGACGCTTTTGGTGAGCGAAAGGGGGGGTTCCACGGGCCCCGGATAGGCCATGACAAGGGGGGGCTCCTCCTCGACCATGGCGATGCGGGCGCGGGGATCGAAGGCGGGCTCGACCGCGATGGAAGGCGCTGCCACACGGGGCCGGCGGCAGCGCTCGAGGCCTTCGAGGACGGCGGGATGGCCGGGGGCCAGGCTCAGGGCCTGCTGGAAGGTGAAGGCCGCCTCCTCATAGCGTTGCAGGGAGAGCAGGTGCTCCGCCTGGCGGAGCTTCAGGGCCAGGGCCTCCGCATCGGAGGGTGGAGCCGGAGGCTGTACCGCCGGCGCCGCAGCCGGCGCGGAGAACTGCGCCTGGGTCACCTCCTCCTGCGCCTGGCGGAGGTAGACGCGGACTTCCTCGCGGTGCGGCTCCAGGACCAGGACCCGCTCCCACTTGGAGATGGCTTCTTCCGTGAGGCCCATGTCGTAGAGCTGGACAGCCTCGCGCAACAGCTTGGCCACGTCCTCCTCGGCGGCCGGAGCCAGGTTCTCCTGAACGCCGGTGGGGGCGGAGTCCTGGAGGGGGGGGAGCCCCAGCTCCCGGCGGGCGCCGTTGGCGTAGCCCAGGGCGAGGGTGTGTCCCGGATCCAGGGCGAGCGCCTGCTCCCATTTCTGGAGGGCATCGGCCACCTGGCCCAGGTCATAGAGGGTGCAGCCCTCGATCACCATGCGGTCCGGGCCCACGTAGGAAGAGGCGGGCGCGGGAGGCGGCTCGGGGACGGGTTCTGGCGCAGGCGCGGGAACCGGTGGGGGTGCCGGGGCGGGCGCCGGGACGGCCGCTGCCGCCTCGGCCTCGCGCTGGGCGAGCAGGCGGTCGCGCAGCGCGAGCAGGCG
>JAMPXL010000034.1 GCA_023701165.1 Geothrix sp.
AGCAGTATGTCTATCCCGACCTGCCCAAGGGCTACCAGATCACCCAGGGCCCCGTGGCCCTGATCGAGGGAGGCTGCCTGGAGATCCCGGGGGATCCGGCTGTGCGCGGGAGTGCGGGGCCGGTGGCCATCCGCCTGGAGCGGGCCCATCTGGAGGAGGATGCCGGAAAGAGCAGCCATGATCAGCGGCCGGACGCCACCCTGGTGGACCTCAACCGGGCCGGGGTCCCCCTGCTGGAGGTCGTGGGGGCACCGGACCTGAGAAGCCCCCAGGAGGCCTCGGAGTTCATGAAGGCCTTGCATCGCCTGGCGGTCTTCCTGGAGGTCTGCGATGGGAACCTGGAGGAGGGCAGCTTCCGCTGCGATGCCAACGTGAGCCTGCGGCGGGTGGGCGATGCGGCCTTCGGCGCCCGGGTGGAGATCAAGAACCTCAATTCCTTCCGCTTCGTGAAGCAGGCCCTGGCCCACGAGATCGAGCGCCAGGGCGCTTTGTTGGCCGGCGGCGGCACCGTGGCCCAGGAGACGCGGGGCTGGGACGCGGGGCTGGGAGAGACCCGGGCCCAGCGGGCCAAGGAAGCCGCCACGGACTACCGCTACTTTCCGGAGCCGGACCTGCCCGCCCTGAGGGTGGCCGAGGAGGAGGTGGTCGCCCTCCGGGCCGCGCTGCCGGAGCTGCCGGAGGCCAGGGCCCGGCGGTGGCGCTCAGCCTTCGGCCTCGGCGAGGAGGAGACCGCCACCCTGCTCCAGGACCCTGCCTTTGCGGCCTACTTCGAAACCGTGGCTGCCGTTTCCGGCCACGGCAAGGCCGCGGCCCACTGGATGCTGGGCGAGGTGAGCCGGACCCTGAACGAGCAGGGAACTGGCATCGGCGCGTTCCCGCTGGCCCCGGAGGCCCTGGCGGACCTGGTGGGCCTCGTGGAATCCCGCCAGATCAGCTTCGGCGCCGCCAAGGAGCAGGTCTATCCCGCCCTTTTGAAGGGGGAGGGGACGGCGGCGGCCATCGTCGCCCGGAAGGGGCTGGCGCAGGTCGGGGATCGTGGCGCCATCGAAAGCCTGGTGGCCGAGGTGCTGGCCGCCCATCCGGGGCCCGTGGCCCAGTTCCGGGCCGGCAAGCTGGGGCTTCAGGGGTTCCTGATGGGGCAGATCCTCAAGGCCGGCGGCGGCCGGCTGGATCCCAAGGTGGCCACCGAGGTGCTGTCGGAGGCCCTGGCCAAAGGCTGAGCCCCGCCCCATGCTGGCTTCAAGCCCGAAGCAGGCGCGGAGGGCCACGTAGAGGCACAGCCGGCGCCCGAAGGGTGCGGCACGGGAGATGACGCATGAGCAACGAGATCCCCTCCGCCCTGTCCGCCTGTCTTCCCGGGGTGGGCCATGTGTGCCAGGGCTGTGGCCGGATCATCGTGGATGCGGTGGAAACGCCCGGGGAGCCCTTCCGCTGCCCCGACTGCCATTCCACGGCTCCCGCCCTGGAGGATGAGCTGACCCGGGCGGCCCTGGCCGACCGGGAGCCCATCGGCAAGGCCGCCGATGACCACCCCACGGTCTGGCGGCTGGTGACGGTGATCGCCTTTGCCGTGGTGGCCCTCGCCATCGTCTTCTGGAAGCGGTAGGCCGGATCGGGCGTCCCGCCTATGCTGGGAGGCTGGAGCCCGAGGCTCCGCCACACCCGATGAGGCCCGCATGCCCAAGCCCTGGGGACCCACCACCACCGCCATCCACGCCGGGAAGCGCTTCAATCCCACCCGGGCGGTGACCACGCCCATCTTCCAGACCTCCGTGTTCCAGCTCATGGAAAACCGGGAGGGCGCCGAATTCGCGGCCAGCATCGAGCCGCCGGCCTTCTACACCCGCTGGGGCAATCCCAACGCCAGCGAAGTGGAAGCCGTGCTGGCGGAGCTGGAGGGCGCCGAGCGGGCCCTGGTGGCGGCCTCGGGCATGGCAGCCTTCGCCCTGGTCTTCGAGGCCTTCCTGAAACAGGGCGACCACGTGGTGGCCCCCGCCGCCATCTACCTGGGCACTGAGCAGCTCCTCCGCCGCTGGGAAGCCGAGCGGGGCCTGAGCATCACCTGGATCCAGAACACGCTGGACCTGGGCGAGTGGGAGGCGGCCCTCCGGCCGTCGACCCGCATGATCTGGGTGGAGACACCCTCGAACCCCACCCTGGCCATCACGGACCTGGCGGCCGTGGCGGCCCTGGGCAGGAAGCACGGCATCCGCACCGTGGCGGACAACACCTTCCCCAGCCCCATCCACACCCGGCCCCTCCAGTTCGGCTTCGACCTGAGCGTGGCTTCGGCCACCAAGTACCTGGCGGGCCACTCGGACGTGGTGGCGGGAGTCATCGCCGGGTCCGACGCCGACGTGGTGGCCTGCTGGCACCTCACCAAGATCATGGGCCCGACCCTGGATCCCATGGCCGCCTGGCTGCTGCACCGCGGGCTCAAGACCCTGGCGCTGAGGGTCAAGCGGGCCTCGGACAATGCCCAGGCCCTGGCCCAGTGGCTGCTCTGGCAGCCCCACGTGGCCCGGGTGGACTACCCCGGCCTGCCCACCCACCCCGGCCACGACATCGCCGGCCGGCAAATGGAGACAGGCTTCGGCGCCATGATCGGCTTCGAACTCCGGGCAGGCCTGGAGGCGGGCCAGCGCTTCTGCGAGGCCCTGGAGGTCGTCACCCGGGGCGTGAGCCTGGGCGGCGTGGAAAGCCTCATCCAGCACCCCGCCAGCATGAGCCACCTGAAAACGCCCCCCGAGGTGAAAGCCCGCCTGGGCATCTCGGATGGCCTGCTGCGGTTTTCCGTGGGCATCGAAGACCAGGCCGACCTGGTGGCGGACCTGGAGCAGGGCTTCAAGGCCGCGGCGGAGGGCCGATGAAGCTGCACCTCAACGGCGACCTTCGCGACGCGCCGGACCTGGCCACGGTGGCAGACCTGGCCCACTGGCTGGGCCTGCCCGCCTTCGGCAGTGCCGTGGAGCTGAACGGTGAAGTCATCCGCCGGGCCGACCACCCGGCCACTCCCCTGAAGGAGGGGGATCGGCTGGAGGTGGTGCGGCTGGTGGGCGGGGGCTGATGGGCTAGTTGATGGTGATGGTGTATCCGAAGGTCCCTGTGAGGCTGGTGGCGCCTGCGCGGACGCGGGCGGCATAGGTCCCCGCGGGCAGGCTGTTGAGGTTCAAGGTGCGGGTGCTGCCCGCATTGCCGTAGCTGCCGGCCACCCAGCCGCCGGGGCCCAGGAGCTCCAGGTAGAAGTCCTGACCCCCCGTGGGCGTCATGGTGAGGGTGCGGGCGCCGCCCCCATGGACAAAGCGCCAGGCCTGGCTCTGATCCCGGTCGTAGTAGAGGTTGGCGCTGGGCGCGTAGGTCTGGAGGGTGCCGCTGGCGCTCAGGGGGATGGCGCTGGTCTGCCAGAGGGCGGTGGTGTTGAAGTACCCCGTGGCCGGATCCGGGTTGGGCACCGATTCCTTGGCGAGTTCCGTGACCGCGGCGGCCCAGCCGGCGGCGGTCATGCGGCTCTGGACCCCCAGCAGGTAGCTCGGGAAGCAGCCCAGGGTGGCCTGCTCATACTCCCCCACGCCGTTGGGCAGGGTCGCGGTGGACCGCGCGGCCGCCCAGAGGGTGTTCAATCCCGTGGCCCCGCCGCCCAGCACGTTCTTCCAGAGGCCCCAGAGGCCGATCGCGATGGATCCTCGCGCGAACTCGCCCTTGGCGGCGCCGGGCACATAGGTGTGGTCCGTGAGGTCGAAGACATCCACCTGGGGCAGGCCCGCCCCGTCCACGTAGCTGTCGAGCAGGCGGCTGTCGTTGCGCACGGCGGCCACGAGGAAATCCGAAAAACCCGCCACGAAGGCGGCGGTGGATTCGCTCTGCACCCCGCGGTCGACCCAGACATTGTCGTTGTCCCGGCGCAGGAGGGAGAGGGCGCTGCTGCCGTCGGCCCTGTAGCTGCCATCGGCGAAGAGCAGGCGGGCGAAGGTCTCCTGGAGCACGCCATCGTCCCACTCGTCGGTTTCGGTCTGGGCGGCGCCGCTGCCCAGGCCGTACACCCCGTGGCTGAAGATGGCCCGCTGGCTGTCCGTCACCAGGTAGGCGCCCGTGGACGTGAGGGTGAGGGCCGGATAGGTGCGGGCCTGGTCCGCCGGGCTGGTGCTGGTGGTCCAGAAGGTGTGGAGGTTGGGGAGGCGCAGGGTGGTGGAGGCGTCCATGTCGCGCACCGCCGCGCCGAAGGTCACGGCCTGGTCGGCGATGTTGAAGGCCCCGGCGATGCGGTTGCTGGTCAGGGCGGTGACGGCGAGGGTGCCGTCCCGGTCCGCCAGGAAGGTGTTGCTGGTGACGCTCCAGACCGGAATGGCGGTGAAGGCGGCGAGGTCCGCCGTTGCGGGGAGGGGGGCGTTCTTCACGCTGCCGCGCAGGAAGAAGCTGTTGGGATCCGCGCTGGGCACCTGGTACTGGGCATAGACCCGCACGTAGACCGACAGGCCCCGGGGCACCGTGGCCAGGCCGGTGCCATCGTTTCCCAGGTATCCGGAGGCCAGCAGGGCGTTGGAGGACCCATCGCGCACCTCGGCCCAGCAGTACCGGGCTGGCCTCAGGGTGGTGGCCCCGAAGCCCGAGGCGCCGAGGGTCCGCTTTTCGAACTGGGCCTGGAGGGTGATCTGGGCGTCGGCGCCGGAGGAGGACGGGGTGCCAGAGCCACCGCCGCAGGCGGCCAGGAGGAGGAGGGCCCAGAGGGCCGTGAAGCATCGCCAGGATCGAAGGCGCATGGGGACTCCGGTAGGGTGGGAACCCGTGGATGGTTCAAGGGTCGTGCCAGGAACAGGCGTGGGCCAGCCTACCGCCAGACTTCCCAGCGGCCGCCGGGCCAGCGGGCCTGGGTCCGGAGCTGCCACTCCCGCGGGAACAGCAGATCCAGCGGGGTTCCCCCGGCGGGGGCATCTCCCAGGAACCGATGGAACTCGTCCCCGAGGCCCTGGTCCAGGAAGGCGCGGACCAGGGTTCCGCCGCCCTCCACCAGCACCCGGCCCACCCCGCGGGCGGCCAGTTCGTGCAACAGGTGGCGCAAACTGCATCCCCGGGGGCCGGGCGGCAGGCGGAGGTCCTCCACCCCCCGCAGGGGGCCGGGGTCCCCGGTGACGGCCCGGAGGGCGGGCTGGCCCGCCACGGGCTGCCAGACCCGCGCCCCGGCGGGCACCTGGCCCGCATTGTCCATGACCACCCGGTGGAAGGTCCGATGGGGGGGCGTGGGGGCCGGCCAGCGGTCCGTGAGCTGGGGGTCGTCCACCTCGGCGGTGTGCCGTCCCACCACGATGGCTTCGGAAGCCCGCCGCAGGGCGTGGCCCAGGCGCTGGACTTCGGGCGGGGTGATGGGGGTGGTCCGGCCCTCGGGTCCCAGGGCCTCGTCCGACCCCAGGGCCAGCTTGAGGCTCACCCAGGGCAGGCCCGTGCGGATGAGCTTGAAGAAGGGCGCGTGGAAGCGGGCGCAGGCCCCGCCCAACACACCTTCTTCCACCTCCAGCCCCTGGGCCCGGAGGATGGCCAGGCCGCCGCCGTCCACGCGGGGGTTGGGGTCGCGCACGCCCACCACCACGCGGGCGATGCCCGCCTGGATGAGGGCCAGGGTGCAGGGGGGGGTGCGGCCCTGGTGGCAGCAGGGCTCCAGGGTCACGTAGGCCGTGGCGCCCCGCACATCCTCGTCCCGGGTTTCGGCGTCCCGCAGAGCCATGATTTCGCCGTGGGGATCCCCGGCCCGGGTATGGACCCCGGCCCCCAGCACGCGGCCCGCCTTCACCAGGACGCAGCCCACGGGGGGGTTCGGGCTCGACAGGCCGATGCCCCTCAGGCCCTCCTGGATGGCCAGGGCCATGAAGCGCTCGTCCCCGACCAGGAGGGCGGGGTCGGGCCAGGGGCCGCCGGTGGCCAGGGCCCAGGCGGCCTCGGGGGTGAGCGCCAGGTCAGGCATCCAGCAGGCCGTCCACAAAGGCCTCGGCGTCGAAGGGGATGAGGTCATCCACCCCCTCGCCCACGCCCACGAAGGCGATGGGTAGGTTCAGGCGGTCCAGGATGGGCACCACCACCCCGCCCTTGGCGCTGCCGTCCAGCTTGGTGAGCACCAGGTCCGTGACCCCCGCGACCCGGGCGAAGACCTCGGCCTGCTGGAGCCCGTTCTGGCCCGTGGTGGCGTCCAGCACCAGCAGCACGCGGTGGGGCGCCCCGGGGATCACCTTCTGGAGGCTGCGGTGGATCTTGTCCAGCTCTTTCATGAGGTGGTCCTTGGTGTGGAGCCGCCCCGCCGTATCGATGAGCACCCAGGGCGTGCCCTTGGCCAGGGCGCTGGTGGCCCCGTCGAAGGCGATGGCTGCCGGATCCCCGCCCATCTGGTTGCGGATGACGGGCACGCCGGCCCGCTCGCCCCAGCGCTCCAGCTGATCGATGGCGGCGGCGCGGAAGGTGTCGCCCGCCACCACCAGCACGCCGTCCCCCTGGCCCTTCAGGTGGGCGGCCAGCTTGCCCAGGGTGGTGGTCTTGCCCACGCCGTTGACACCCACCAGCAGCACCACCTGAGTGCCGGAAGCGGAGAAGGGGTGCGCGGGCCGCCGGCGCAGGAGCTTCAGCAGCTCGTCCTTGAGGATGGCCTTGGGGTCGATGTCGGCGCCGCCCCTCAGCTCGAAACGGAGGCGGGCCATGAGCTGATCCACGGCCTTCACGCCCAGGTCCGCCTGGAGCAGCAGGTCCTCCAGCTCCTCCATCTGGGTCTCGTCCAGGCGCCGCAGGCCCAGCAGGCGGCCCATGGGGGCCAGCACCAGCTCCTGGGTGCGCTTCAGCCCCTGCTTGAATTTGTCGAACAGGCCACCCAGAAGACCCACGCCCACCTCGCGGATCCAGTCTACCGAAGCGGCGAGGGTTCCTGGGCCCAGATCGGCGGTTCCACGTGGAACAACCGGTCTAGAACCCCGGCTTTGCCGCCATCGGCACGAACAGGGGCGGGGTGGCGAGGCCCGGGTGACGGTCGGACCAGGTGCGGAAATCCACCCCTCCGCCCGTGCTCGAGGCCAGCCCCGAGAGGGCCAGCAGCAGGAGGAGGTCCGCAAGCGGGTTTACGAGGCACGCGGGTTCTTGTGGGCGCAAGTCGTTTGGATTCAATCGAATTTGTGAAGTTTTGGAGAGTTGCGGGGGAAGCGGCATCCAGGGCCGGCCCAAGGCCTGCACAGGACAGGTCAGTTCCCGCGGCGGCAGGAAGGCCCCGGGGGGCTGGGGGCCATGGAAGGCCAGGGGCGGCAGCTGCAAGACGAGGGAGAAGGCTTCCGTGAGCATGGGGCACCACCGGGAAGGATCCAACCGGGGCCGGATCCGGGCAAGGGCTCAGGGGGTTGGCGGGGCGGCGGCCAGCATGCGCTGCGCCTGCCGCAGGTTCTCCCGCAGCACGGGATCACCGGGCCGCTGGACCAGGGCGGCCTTGAAGTCATCCCTGCTGGCCGCGTACTGCTTCAGGTTGAAGTGGGCGATGCCCCGGTTGAACAGGGCCTCCATCTGGCCGGGCTCCAGGGCCAGGGCCTTGTCGAAGGCCTCCTTGGCCTCGGCCCAGGCCTTCCGCTGGAGGGCGCCCCGGCCCAGGTTGTTCCAGGCGTGGGGGGCCTTGGGATCGGCCTCAACGGCCTTCTGGAGGGCTTCCGAGGACTCCTCGAAACGGCCCAGGCGGGCCAGGGCCTCGCCCTTCCAGGCCTGGGCGTCCGCATCCCTGGGTTTTCCCTTGAGGATGGTTTCCGAATGGGCCAGCAGGGCGGGCCAGTCGCCAGCCAGGCGGGCCTCGGTGCAGGCGTTGGCGTAGCCCTCGGGTTGGCCCAGACGGCCGTTTTCCGCGTGGGCCAGCAGGGCCTCCTGGTGCTTCCCCAAGTGGCTGAGGGCCTGGGCCCGGTAGAGGCGGCAGGTGCCCAGGCGGGGGCCGGTCTTGGCCTCCAGCTGGGGGAGGAGGGACTTGCAGACGGCGGCGAGGCGGGCCCAGCGCTGGCTGCGGTTCAGGGCCTGGAGGCGGTATTCATAGTACTGGCGCTGCACCC
>JAMPXL010000035.1 GCA_023701165.1 Geothrix sp.
CTCGTGGCCCGGGTCCGGGCCGGCCGCGACCTGCGCCTGAAGCACGATCCCGACCTGGCGGAAAAGCTTGCCAAGGAAGCCGGATGCACCCTCTCCTGGACCTATTGACGCCTGGCCTTCCGGGCGCGGAGCCCTCGTGATCCCCCTCCCCCTCCTTCCCGGCTTCAGCCGATGGGGCGCCCACCTGGAGGCGCTGCTGGCGCGGCCCGAGGCCCTGTGGATCCACGGCCCTGCGGGATCGGGGGTGTCCACCCTGGCGGCGGAGCTGGCCCGGCGCCGGGGCGTTTCCTGGACCGAGGCCGATGGCCCGGAGGAAGGCGCCGCATGGTTGGCCGCCCACCCGGGCGGCGTGGTGGCGGCCCGGGGCCCCGCCCCGGGAACCTTCGCCTGCCTGGCCCTCCGCCTTCCGGACCTGGAGGAGGATCCGGCCTGCATTCCGGAGCTGTTGGCCGCCATGGCCGGAGAGGAGGACCTTCCGGCCCCCTGGCCCCCCGCCCTGGCGGCCCTGCCCTGCCCCGGCAACCTGCGGGAGCTGCGCAACCGACTGCTGCGCTGGAAGCTGCTGGGCCAGCTGCCGGGGCCCGAGCCCGGCGGTCCCCCCCGGTTCGAAGCCGAGGACCTGGCCTCCAACCTGCACGAGCTGGAGCGGTTCCTCCTGCACCGGGCCCTGCGCCGGGCCTATGGCAACCGGGTGGAGGCCGCCGTCCGCCTGGGCGTCAGCCGCCGCCAGCTCTACCTGCTCATCCGCCGCCACGGGGACCCCGTCCGGGGCGAGTCCGGCGCCGGGGATCTGCCCCACCGGATGCGGAAGCGGCAACCAGCGCAAAACTCCAGTCCGGAGCCCGGGTCCCGATAACGGGAATGCGGCCACGCTGGCCGCATGGAAGCTCAGCTATGGCGACTCCCCTTCGGGTGCTGGTGGTGGACGACGATCCCGGGATGCGGGATGGCATGGCCTTGAGCCTGAAACGCTCGGGCTTCTTCGCGGAGCAGGCCCGGGGCGGCGAAGAGGCCCTGCGCATGATCCGGCCCGGCGCCTACGATGCCGTGGTGACCGACCTGCGCATGCCCGGCATGGACGGCCTGCAGCTGACGGCCCGCCTGAAGGCCGTGGACCCCACCCTGCCCGTGCTGCTCATCACCGCCTTCGGCAGCCTGGAGACGGCCCGCGAGGCCATGCGCCTGGGGGCCTTCGACTTCCTTTCCAAGCCCTTCAGCCCCGAGGAGCTCAGCTCCGCCCTGAACAAGGCCCTGAAATCCGAGGGCCACCTCAAGGCCGAGGAGCCCGCCGAAGCCCCCGTGATCCTCACGCAGGACCCGGCCCTGGGCGAGACCCTGGCCCTGGCCCGCCGCGCCGCGGACAGCCGCGCCACCATCCTCATCCAGGCCGAGAGCGGCACCGGCAAGGAGCTGCTGGCCAAGCTCATCCACGGTTCCAGCCCCCGCCGCAGCGGCCCCTTCGTGGCCATCAACTGCGCCGCCATCCCCGAGAACCTGCTGGAATCCGAGCTGTTCGGCTACGAGAAGGGCGCGTTCACCGGCGCCACCGGCATGAAGCAGGGCCGCTTCGAGCAGGCCGACGGCGGCACCCTGGTGCTGGACGAAGTGGGCGAGCTGCCCCTGGGCCTCCAGGGCAAGCTGCTCCGCGTCCTCCAGGAGCGCACGGTGGACCGCCTGGGCGGCACCCGCCCCATCCCCGTGGACGTGCGCCTCATCGCCCTCACCAACCGCGACCTCCAGGCCGAGGTAAAGGCCGGACGTTTCCGCGAGGATCTCTACTACCGCCTGAACGTGATCCCCCTGGACCTGCCGCCCCTCCGCGACCGGCCCGGCGATCTGAACCTGCTGGCCGCGCACTTCGCCGAGCGCTACGCCCGGGAGAACGACCGCACCGTGCCCGAGCTGGTGCCCAGCTTCTTCGCCGCCCTGGCCCGCCATCCCTGGGCAGGCAACATCCGCGAGCTGGAGAACGTCATCCAGCGCTGCGTCGTGCTGAGCCAGGGCCGCCGCCTCAGCCAGCAGGATCTCCACTGGCTGCTGCCCGCCGAGGCCTTCGAGGGCCTGCCCGAGGACCCTCCGGAAAGCATCCGCCTCGAAGCCTGGACGCCGCCCCCTTCCGCCGCCACCGCCCCCCGGCGCGAAGCCGCGGCCGCTCCCGCCGGCGCCGTGGTGGCCGACTCCCAGAAACCCCTCGTGGGCGTGGCCCTGGGCACGCCCGTGGTGCTGCCTCTGGGCCTGAGCCTGCCGGAACTCGAACGCTTCTGGCTGCTCTCCACCCTCAGCGCCCTCAAGGGCAACCGCACCCACTGCGCCGAGCAGCTCGACATCGCCCTCCGCACCGTGCGCAACAAGATCAACGAGTACAAGGCCGATGGGTTCGCCATCCCGCCGAGTCAGCGAGGACGCGACGACGAGTGAAACCTGGCGGTTCCACTCGGGAATGAACCCTACGGTTTTGCGGGCTCTCCGGCCTTGGCCCGCAGCCAGGGCGGCACGGTGGTGGCGCCGGTTTCGTGGCGGTAGAAGGCGGCGGTGATCTCCGCGCCCAGCAAGAGGATGGCGCAGCTGTAGTAGAGGAAGGTCAGGCCGGCCACCATGCCCAGCAGGGAGCCGTACATGATGCCCCAGGTCATGGTGTGCCGCAGGTAGACGCCGAAGCCCCACTTGGCCAGCCACCACAGCGCTGTGGCCACGCCCGCGCCCAGGAAAGCGTGGCGGAACTTCACGTGCAGGCGGGGCAGGTGCTGCAGCACCATGGTCATCAGCACCAGGCCCAGCAGGGGGCCCAGGTAGGGCAGCAGCGCCCCCGGCTTCCCGGGCCGGAACTTCCAGAGGGCCCCGCCCAGGAGCAGGGTGAGGAGGATCACCATGGTGAGCAGGCCCCCCACCAGGAAGGCCACCTGGCGCAGCAGGTGGTTCTTGCGGGTCTGCCGGTGCTTCTTGATGCGCAGGCCGAAGACGTGGGCCAGGCTCGTGTCCAGCTGGCTGATGCCCCAGTAGCTGCCGAAGAGCAGCACGATCCAGGACAGCCCCATGCCGCCGATCCGCTGGCTGTTGGCCAGGGCATCGACCACGAACTCTTTGGGCAGGTAGGGCACGATTTCCTGCAGAGTCTTCAGGGTGGCAGGCCCGTAGGCCCGGCTGCCCAGGATGGCGCCCAGCAGCTTGAAGAGCAGCGTGGACAGCGGCACCAGGCTCACGATGAGCCAGAAGCTGAGGCCCGCAGCGTAGCTCAGGCAATCATCCTTCTGGTACTTGCCGAGCACCTCCACCGTGAAGGCCCCGGCCCGCCCCAGGGGCGGCACCGCCCGGGCGATCTCGTGCCACAGGGCCGCCAGGGCCGCCCAGATCCGCGCCCATCCTGCCTTGAGCGTGACCCAGTGACCCAGGACCCTCTCGACCACAGCCCCTCCCTCCGGGTCAGAAGCGGACAGGGTGCCGGGGCAGCAGGTACATCAACCAGGCCAGGGCCAGGCCGATGCCGATGAGCCCAGCCACATGCTTCAGGATCGAGGCCCGCGTCCGTTCCGGCCGGGTGGTCGGGTGCAGCAGGCCCAGCACCAGGGCGATGCCCAGGCCCATGACCAGGAAGTGGATGACATGGCTGGCGAGAAAGCGCATGGGGAGAGGGTATCAGAGATCCCCGGCCCGGCATGGGCCCCCAAAAGCCATGGATTTCTTGACTTCGGGATCAAAAAGGTGACATTTGAAAGTGATTCATCCCCCGATAAAGACCTACTCGAGGTCATCATCAAGGAGATAAAATGAGACGTAATATGAGTGTTTTGACGTTTATTTTGGCACTTCTAATGGCCGCCTTCGTGGTGGCATGCGGAGGGGCGGACACCTCCACCGGCACACCAACAATGCCAAGCAGTCCAGCGGAAACGTATGAATACTGGAGAGGCGATATTCCAAACTCCTATTATGTGATGAATATTTATGGAGAAAGGGCCCGCAAGGTGACGGGGAAGCCCTGGATGGTCTTGAAACGCGACAGGATCTCGCTTCAGATCATCGATTGCGAATTCGGGCTCAGCGAGGTCACCCAAGTCGCGGTCGCAAACCCCAGCAATTTCGCGGCTCCGCCTGAACCCACCCTGGCCGCGACATCGCTCGATTTCTACAGTAAGCTGCAGCTCGACACCACCAAGCCGGTCACGCTGAACGTAGGATGGGGAACCAAGGCCACCCTCGTGAACGGCGTCCAGACCTTCTCCTTCAAGGATGGCTCCTCGCCTGGCGGCGTGGGCTACAACGAAAGCTGGTCCTTCTCCTACCTGTCCCTGACCATGTCGGGCGACGTCAAGAACATCGATAACACCTATTATTTGGGCATTGACTCGGACAGCAAGGCCTTCAGCTTGATGAAGCTTTAGTCCTGCGTTGGGGGTCCTTCCCGCCTACTGCGCCCTGGCCCCGCTTTCGCGGGCCGGGGCGGGGCTGGTGGCCGGAGCGCCTTCGGCCTGGATGGGCTGGGGGGTGCGGGTGAGGGCCAGCTGGATGACCTCGTCCATGTGGCTCACGAGGTGGATGCTGAGCTGTTCGCGGACCTCGGCGGGAATCTCTTCGAGGTGCCGCGCGTTCTCGCTGGGGATGAGCACGGCCGTGCGGCCCTGGCGGTGGGCGGCGAGGAGTTTCTCCTTCAGGCCGCCGATGGGCAGCACGCGGCCCCGAAGGGTCAGTTCGCCGGTCATGGCCATGTCCGCCCGGGCGGGGATGCCCGTCAGCACGGAGATCAGCGCCGTGGCCAGGGTGATGCCGGCGCTGGGGCCGTCCTTGGGGATGGCGCCTTCCGGCACGTGGACGTGCAGGTCCACCGTGTCGAGGAAGTCCCGCTTCAGGCCCAGGCGCTCGGCCCGGGCGCGCACGTAGCTGAGGGCCAGGTTGGCGCTCTCCTGCATGACCTCGCCCAGCTTGCCCGTGAGCTTGAGGTTGCCCTTCCCTGGGAGCACCGCGGCTTCGATGGTGAGCAGGTCGCCGCCCGTGGGCGTCCAGGCCAGGCCGTTCACGAGACCCGGCGGGGCCGTGTCTTCCGCCCGGGTCTCCAGGAACTTCTCGGGCCCCAGCAGCTTCGGCACGCGGTCGGCCGTGATGAGGGGATCGAAGGCTTCGCCCCGTTCGGGCTGGAGCGTGTGCCGGGCCAGTTTGCGGAGGATGTTGGCGATCTCGCGCTCCAGCTGGCGCACGCCCGCCTCACGGGTGTAAGCCTGCACCAGCTTCTCCAGGGCGGCGGACTCGAAGCGCACGTCCATGCCCTTCATGCCGTGGCCTTCGAGGGCGCGGGGAAGCAGGTGCTGCCCTGCGATGGCCAGCTTCTCCTTGGTGGTGTAGCCGCTGAGTTCCAGCACCTCCAGGCGGTCCTCCAGGGGCTCGGGAATCTGATGGCGCATGTTGGCGGTGGCCAGGAAGAGCACCTGGCTGAGGTCGAAGCCCACGTCCAGGTAGTGGTCCTGGAAGGTGGCGTTCTGCTCGGGGTCCAGCACCTCCAGCAGGGCGCTGCTGGGATCGCCCCGGAAATCCGAGGCCATCTTGTCGATCTCGTCCAGCAGCATGAGGGGGTTGCGGACCTTCGCCTTCTTCATCAGCGAGATGATGCGGCCGGGCATGGAGCCGATGTAGGTGCGCCGGTGGCCGCGGATCTCCGCCTCGTCGCGCACACCGCCCAGGGAGAGCCGCACGAAGGGCCGGTTCAGGGCCCGGGCGATGCTGCGGGCCAGCGAGGTCTTGCCCACGCCGGGGGGGCCCACCAGGCAGAGGATGGGGCCGCGGAGGGGCGGACGGGCGCCTTCTTCCCCGCCCTCCCCCTGCCTCAGCCGCGCCATGACGGCGAGGTGCTCCAGGATGCGGGCCTTGACCTTGTCGAGGCCGGAGTGGTCCTCGTCCAGCACGCGCTCGGCCTCCGCGAGGTCCAGGCGCTCCCCGGCCATGGCCTGCCAGGGCAGGGCCAGCAGCCAGTCCAGGTAGGTGCGGCTGACGGTGGCCTCGGCGCTCTGGGGCGGCATGGCCTCCAGGCGCTCCAGCTCCTCCAGGGCCTTCGCCCTGGCCTCGGCGCTCATGCCTGCAGCCTCGATCTGGTCCTTGAGGCGGGCGGATTCGTCCTTCTCCTCCTTCTTGCCCAGTTCCTGCTGGATGACGCGCATCTTCTCGTTCAGGACGTACTGCTTGTGGTCCTGGTCCAGCCGCTGGCGGGTCTTCTCATCCAGGGTGCGGTCCACTTCGGAGCGCGCCGCATCCAGCTCCAGCAGGCGCATGAGGGACTCCAGGCGCGAGCCGATCTCCAGCTGCTCGAGGATCTCCTGTTTCTGCTTCACCTCGGCGGGCACGAGCCCGGCCACGGTATCGATGGCCTTGCCCAGGGGCAGCTCGCGGATCTGGTCCATGCTCAGGAGCCGCGAGGCATCGGGATTGCGGCCCAGGAAGGCCTCCACGGCCTGGTGGAAGGGCTGGAGGGACTCGCCCGCCGTGTGGGTGGGCTCGGCCAGCAGGTAGGCTTCGGCCTGGATGACCTCGCCGCTGTCGTCGTAGCGGCAGAGGTTGACGCGGGCCACGCCCTTCACCCCCACCTTGTAGTAGTCCTTGGGCAGGGCGATGACGGATTCCACCAGGGCCAGGGTGCCGATGGGGAAGAGGTCCTCCTGGGCCGGGGTCTCCACCTTGGAGTCCTTCTGCGTGAGCATCAGGAGGTGGTCGCCGGCCTTGATGGCCAGTTCCAGCGTGCGCACCGAGGCGGACCGGCCCACCACGAAGGGCACCCGCGCCCCGGGGAACAGCACCATGTCCCGGATGGGGATGGCCGGCAGGGTCAGCGTCTTTGGAACGGCCAAGGAATGACCTCTCGATTCAGCCTGCGGCGGAGATGGGCTGGGAGGGCAGGCCCAGCGCCTCTTCCACTTTCTGCCGGGTGATGCGTAGCGTCTCGCGGGACGTGCGCTTGTCCGAGGGCAGCTCGTACATGGGCTCCAGCAGGATCTGCTCCACGAGGCTGCGCAGGCCCCGGGCGCCCAGCTTGCGGGTGAGGGCCTGCTCGGCGATGGCGTCGATGGCGCCCTCCTCGAAGCTCAGGTCCACGTCGTCCATGTCGAACAGCTTCACGAACTGCTTGGTGATGGCGTTCTTGGGCTGGGTGAGGATGGCCACCAGGGCCTCCCGGTCCAGGGGCGAGAGGCCCGCCACCACGGGCAGGCGGCCCACCAGCTCGGGGATGAGGCCGAACTTGATGATGTCCTCGGGCTCCACCAGGCGCAGCAGGTTCTCCTTGTCCTCTTTCGACGAGGGCGTGGAGCCGAAGCCCACGGCCTTGGCGCGGATGCGCTGCTTGATGATGTCCTCGATGCCCACGAAGGCGCCGCCGCAGATGAACAGGATGTTGCTGGTGTCCAGCTGGATGAACTCCTGGTGCGGGTGCTTGCGCCCGCCCTGGGGCGGCACATTGGCCACCGTGCCTTCCACCAGCTTCAGCAGGGCCTGCTGCACGCCCTCGCCGCTCACGTCGCGGGTGATGCTGGGGTTCTCGCTCTTGCGGCCCACCTTGTCGATCTCGTCGATGAAGACGATGCCCCGCTGGGCCCGCTCCACGTCGTAGTTGGCGGCCTGCAGCAGCTTGGTGAGGATGTTCTCCACGTCCTCGCCCACGTAGCCGGCTTCCGTCAGGGTGGTGGCGTCGGCCATGGCCAGGGGCACGTCCAGGAAGCGGGCCAGGGTCTGGGCCAGCAGGGTCTTGCCCGTGCCTGTGGGGCCGAGCAGCAGGATGTTGCTCTTGGACAGCTCCACCTCCGCGCCGCCCAGGGCCTTCCGGGGGGTGACGATGCGCTTGTAGTGGTTGTAGACCGCCACGCTCAGGCGCTTCTTGGCCGATTCCTGGCCGATGACGTAGTCATCCAGGAAGGCCTTGATCTCCTTGGGCCGGCTGAGCCGGGCGTCGGGCTTGCCCAGGGGCTTGCCCTGGCGGCTCATGCGCAGCTGCAGCTGGCCCGCCTCCAGACACTCGTTGCAGATGAAGGCCTCGGGCCCCGCCAG
>JAMPXL010000036.1 GCA_023701165.1 Geothrix sp.
CTGAACCTCAAGGAAGTGCCCTTCAAGCTGCACAGCAGCGAGCCCCAGACGGTGACCATCTCCGCCAAGGGTGAGGGCACCGTGACCTCCGCCGCCATCCGCTGCAACCAGAATGTGGAGGTCGTGGATCCCAACATCCACATCGCCACCCTGGGCGAAGAGGGCGAGCTGGAGATCGAGCTGGTGGTCCGTCTGGGCCGCGGCTTCGTCACCGCTGACCGCAACCACGACGAAAGCCTGGGCCTGGGCTTCATCCCCATGGATGCCAACCACAGCCCCATCATCCGCGTGAACTACATCGTGGAACCCGCCCGCGTGGGCCAGAGCACCGATTACGAGAAGCTCACGCTTCAGGTGTGGACCAACGGCGCCGTCAATCCCAAGGAAGCCGTTTCCGACGCGGCCCTCATCCTGCGCGACCACTTTCTCGTGTTCGCCCGCCAGGACGAGGACTTCACCGAGATGGAAATGGGCGCCGCGACCCTCGGTGCTGAAGCCGCCAACACCTGGCTGGGCAAGTCTGTCGAGGAACTGGAACTCTCCGTGCGGGCCAACAACTGCCTCCGCAACGCCAACATCACCACCATCGGCGAGCTGGTCCAGCGGACCGAGGCTGAACTGATGAAAACCAAGAACTTCGGCAAGAAGTCGCTCCAGGAGATCAAGGACGAGCTCGCTCGCATTGGCCTCTCCCTCGGCATGCGGCTCGAGCAGGAAGTGTAAGGAGCCCCCATGCGTCACAACGTTGCCGGCAAGCGCCTGGGCCGCACCACCAACCAGCGCAAGGCCCTCATGAAGAACCTCGCGACCGCCCTCATCGAGAGCGAGCGCATCGAGACCACCCTCGTGAAGGCCAAGGAACTCCGCAGCTATGTGGAGCCCTTCATCACCCTCGCGAAGACCGATTCCGTGGCCAACCGCCGTCTGGCGATGGCCCGCCTCGGAAGCAAGGACGCCGTCCAGAAGCTCTTCGGCGCCGACTTCCGCAAGCGTTTCGAAAGCCGCCCCGGCGGCTACACCCGCATCCTCAAGATGGCCCACCGCCTCGGCGATGGCGCCGACATGGCCCTCATCGAGTTCGTGGACTACACCCTCCCCGAACCCAAGGCCGAGGACGGCGAGTAGGAGTTAATGTCCTTCGGGGGTTTCCCTCGCAACGCCTGCGTTGCAAGGATCTAGGGACTCGCTTCGCGAACACCCCCGAACCCCCGCGCAGAGGCCCGGCTTAGCCGGGCCTCTGCGTATTCATCTGCCAATGGTGACTGCCTCGGGGCTCCTCAGCCCACGGTCCAGGGCACGTCCGGCTTCTCCTCCGGCTCCGGGCTGAAATCCGCCGGCCGCAGCCGGCGGGAGCGGGCCACGGTCACGGTGCAGGGAGCCTGGGCGGCCACCTGGCTGGACACGCTGCCCAGCAGGGCGCGGCGGAGGGAGCTGGCCCGGGCGCCGATCACGATGTGGTCCACGCGGTTGGCGTTCACGTACTGGAGGATGGCGGAGGCGGGATCCGGCGACTGCAGCACGTGGAAGCTGATGCGGCCCTCATCCAGGTCCAGGCTCTCGGCCCAGTGGCGGAGTTCCACCAGGCGCTGGAGGTGGATGTTCCGCCCCTCGGCATCCAGGGTCGCGTCCAGCGTGATGCGGCCCTGCTTGAGCACGTTCAGGCAGGCCACGCGGGCGCCGGGGAGCGTGGGGAGCATGCGGGCCACCATGGTGCGGAGCGTCTCGGCGATGGGGGCCGCCTCGGGGGAGAGGTCGACGGCCACCGCCAGGATGGGCGCGTCGCCGTCATGGCGGGCGGGGGCCTTGGCGGCCTTGGGAACCACCAGCTGATGGTCGGCGAAGCGGCGCCGCAGGACCGTGGTGAAGGGATCCTGCTTCCGCTTCTCCGAGCGGGCCGTCAGCTTGACCTGGTCCGGATGGCGCAGGGCCAGGGCCAGGTGGGCGGCGGTGGGGAACCGCCAGGCCGGATGCGTCTCCAGGCAGCGGAGGATGACCTCCTGAAGCCAGGGGGGACAGTCCGGGCGGAGGCGGCGGGGCGGGACCGGATCCCGCCAGAGGCGCCGCTTGAGCCCGGACAGGCGCTGGGGATCCCCGAAGGGCCTCAGGCCCGTGAGGAAGAAATACAACAGCACGCCCAGGGCGAACTGGTCGCTGCGGGGATCCCGCCGGTGGCCCAGCACCTGTTCCGGCGCCATGTAGGGGGCGGTGCCATAGGGCAGGCGGAACTCCTCGCCCATGAGGTCGGGCAGCTCGTCATGGTGGGACAGGCCGAAATCGATGAGCACCATCTCGCCCGTGGGGCGGGCGAGGAGGTTCGAGGGCTTCACGTCCAGGTGGACCACATGCTGGCGGTGGAGGTCATCCAGGGCCAGGGCGATGCGGGCGCCCAGATCGGCGACCTCCTGCCAGGGCCTGGGCAGCTGGGGGAGCAGGGGGAGCAGGCTGGGCCCCGGGATCCGCTCCATGACCAGGTAGGGCTGGACGCCGGTGAAGCCCTGGGCCACGAAGGCCGGCACGTGCAGGCCGGCCAGACGGGGAAGGATCATCTGCTCCATTTCGAAGCCGACGATGGCCGCGGGATCCGTGCCTTCCGAGAGGGTCGGGGCCTTCACCACCAGGGGAAACGGAGCGTTGGGATGGGAGGCTGCCCAGAGGGAGGCCATGCCGCCCCGGTGGATCCGCTCGCCCACGAGGTAGCCGTCGAGGATGGCACCGGGCCGGATCATGGTCTGGGGCATGCTCAGCACCCCTTCCGCAGCCGGGCCGCCAGGGACGGCGGGAGCCCCGCCTCAAGGATCGCCGCGGCGGCGGCCTGGACATCGTAGGGCACGCGGAGGTGGGTGATCTCGGCGCGGGTGGTATCCAGCAGGGCATAGGCCGCCGCGGGATTGCCGTCGCGGGATTGCCCCACGGCCCCCACCACGTTCAGCCACCGCCGGTGGCCAGGCAGCGGCACGGGCGCGCCGGGGACGGGCTCGAAGGACACCAGCTGCCCCGTGGCGGTGATGCCATGCAGGGCCGGCAGGTGGGTATGTCCGCAGAAAACCGAGGGCGCCCGGCTGGATTCCAGGGCCCGCCGTGCATCCCGGCCTTCGCGGATGTAGATCCAGGGAGGATAGGTCTGGGGGCTGGCGTGGACATAGAGGCGGGGGCCGTCTTCGAAACGCAAGGGCAGGCTGGCCAGGAAGTCCCGGGCCTCGGGGCCAAGCTGGCCGCGCGTCCAGGCCATGGCGGTTTCAGCGTCCGGCGTCATGGCATCCCGCTCATCGGCCACGGCCTGGTCATGGTTGCCGGCCACGGCGATGGCGCCCCGGGCCGTCTCGGCCATGATCCGCTCCAGCACCTCATTGGGGTGTGCGCCGTAGCCCACATAATCGCCGAGGAAGACCAGCCGCTCAGCCCCCAGGGCCCGCGCATGGTCCAGGCAGGCCTCCAGCGCCGGCCGGTTGGCATGGATGTCGGCCATGAGGGCGATGCGCATGGGCGTCCTGGGACGGGAGGTCAGGGACCATGATAGGGGCTCGGGCCTGAGGATGAGGGGCATCTCTCCGCGCGGCCGTCCGTGGGGCGTGCTCCCGGTTGTGGCGGAGGAGGGGCCGTTCCGGCGCCTAAAAGATGATCGCGGAGTCATCTGGAATCGAGGGATGGCGGCACTTTTTCCCTCGCAAAAAAAGGCGCGTCCAAGGAAGGAACCTGCTTGACCCGGAGGAAAGGAGGGCGTTAGCTAGGGGGCAGCCCATCCAATTCATCCTGTTCCGCCGGGGCCTCCCGGTGGACTCCATAACGATCCGTTGCAATCAGTCTGGAGCGATCCAGGCGCGACCCGTTCAATCATCCCGGCCCGGCCGATCCGGCATCCAGAAAGGGGATTTCCAAGGTTCCGCGTTTGAAGCGTCGCCCGGCCCGACCGCAGCAGAATCACCGACCATCCAGGCTCCATCCAAAGGAACGCTCTAGGAGGCAACACGATATGGCCATTGCAACCGAGCAAGTCGCGACCAAGACCCCCCTCACCAAGGAAGAACGCATGGTGATCGTGGCATCGTCCGTGGGGACGGTGTTCGAGTGGTACGACTTCTACCTGTACGCCACGCTGGCGCCCTTCTTCGCGACCCTCTTCTTTCCCAAGGGGAACGAGACGGCCGCGCTGCTTTCCGCTTTCGCGGCCTACGCCGCCGGCTTCCTGGTCCGCCCCTTCGGCGCCCTGGTCTTCGGCCGCATCGGCGACCTGATCGGCCGGAAGTACACCTTCCTCGTGACCATCGTCGTCATGGGCCTCTCCACCTTCGGCGTCGGCCTCCTGCCGACCTTCGCCACCATCGGCTGGTGGGCCCCCATCATCATGGTCACCCTGCGCCTGCTCCAGGGTCTGGCCCTGGGCGGCGAGTACGGCGGCGCGGCCACCTACGTGGCGGAACACTCCGCCCATGACCGCCGCGGCTACAACACCAGCTGGATCCAGACCACCGCCACCGTGGGCTTCTTCCTCTGCCTCGGGATCATCCTCACCTGCCGGTCCGCCATGACCAAGGAAGCCTTCGCCTCCTGGGGCTGGCGCATCCCCTTCTGGATGTCCATCTTCCTGCTGGGCGTGTCCGTCTGGATCCGCCTGAAGCTGCACGAATCCCCCGTGTTCACGAAGATGAAGGCCGAGGGCAAGACTTCCAAGGCCCCCCTCAGCGACAGCTTCCTGAAGTACCCCAACAACAAGTACGCGCTGCTGGCGCTGCTCGGCGCCACCGCGGGCCAGGGCGTGGTGTGGTACACCGGCCAGTTCTACGCCCTCTTCTTCATGCAGATCACGCTGAAGCTGGACTACCAGACCACGTACATGCTCATCGGCGCCTCGCTGCTCCTGGGCACGCCCTTCTTCATCTTCTTCGGCTGGCTGTCGGACAAGATCGGCCGCCTGAAGATCATCCTGGCCGGCTGCCTCATCGCCGCCCTCACCTTCTTCCCGCTGTTCAAGGCCCTGACGCACTACGTGAATCCGGCCCTGGAGACCTTCCAGAACACCACCGTGATCACGGTCGCCGGCAACCCCAAGGACGAGACGTTCAACCTCTTCGTGGGCCCCTGGAGCAAGTTCACGGAACTGGACCGTGTGAACGACTTCTTCGGCAAGCAGGGCCTGAACTTCAACAAGGTCGCGCCTGAGGCCGGCAAGATGGTGGTCGCCACCATCGAAGGCAAGAACCCCGTCACGGGGCAGTTCACCACCACCCGTGTGGAGGGCTGGAATGCGGCATCGGAGGCCGCCCTCAAGAAGGCCCTGAACGACCTCGGCTATCCCAAGGAAGCCGACAAGTCCAAGGTCAACTACCCCATGACCCTGCTGATCCTGTTCATCATGCTCATCTACGTGACCATGGTCTACGGGCCCATCGCCGCCTTCCTGGTGGAGCTCTTCCCCACCAACATCCGCTACACCTCCATGTCCCTGCCCTACCACATCGGCAACGGCTGGTTCGGCGGCATGCTGCCGCTCATCGCGACGGCCATCGTGGCCCTCAAGGGCAACATCTACTACGGACTCTGGTATCCCATCATCGTGGCCGTGGTCACCGTGGTCATCGGCGCCCTCTTCCTGAAGGAGACCACGGACCGGGACATCAGCACCTACCAGCACTGACCTGAACCTCCGGCGGTCCTGCCGCCGGAGGCCTTGACGGGGAGCCGGGCGAACGGAGACATCCATCGCCCGGCTTCGCTGGTCCAGGAATCCGGATTCCAGACAGGCCGCTGGAGGCTCTACCCGTGGTAATGAGCGCTGGACAAGGGTTTGCGGGAGCCCGAGAATGATCGCCACCCAACCCCCGCCCCTCTTTCACATCCCATGAGTCCGCGCGGAAGCCTGGCGCATGCCTGCTTCCACGGGCGCTCCACCCCGTTCCACTTCACGCACCACCTTCCTGGCACGGAGCTGACCCATGTCCGAAGACCTCTTCCCCGTGAAGCCCCACATCCGGGAGCGGGCCCACATCAAGACCATGGAGGAGTACCAGCGGCTGTACCGCCTGTCGCTGGACAACCCCGAATGGTTCTGGGGCGAGCAGGCCAAGACACTCACCTGGTTCCACCCCTGGCAGTCGGTCTTCGACGCGGACTACAAGGAGGTGGACTTCTCCTGGTTCCTGGGCGGCCGCATCAACGCCTGCTTCAACTGCGTGGACCGGCACCTGCCGCACCTGGGGGACAAGACCGCCCTCATCTGGGCCCAGGATGAGCCTGGCGTCTACACCCACATCACCTACCGGGACCTGAAGCACAACGTCGCCCGCGTGGCGAACGTGCTCTTGCACAACGGGGTGAAGAAGGGCGACCGTGTCTGCATCTACCTCACCATGATCCCCGAGCTGGTCTACACCATGCTGGCCTGCGCCCGCATCGGCGCCGTGCACTCCGTGGTCTTCGGCGGGTTCTCGGCGGAATCCCTGCGGGACCGCATCGTGGATGCCCGCTGCAAGGTGGTGGTCACGGCCAACGAAGGCCTGCGCGGCGGCAAGCGGGTGCCCCTCAAGCGCACCGTGGACCGGGCCATCGAGGGCATGTCCCTGGTGGAGTGCGTCCTTGTTGCCCGCCGCACGGACGGCGACGTGCCCATGCAGCCCGGCCGCGACCTGTGGCTGGAGGAGGAGACGGCCAAGCAGCGCTCCACCTGCACCAACGAGTGGATGGGGGCGGAGGACCCGCTCTTCATCCTCTACACCTCGGGCAGCACGGGAAAGCCCAAGGGCCTGCTGCACACCACGGGTGGCTACCTCACCTACGCCGCGTTCACCCACAAGCTGGTCTTCGACTACCATCCCGAGGACATCTACTTCTGCGCCGCAGACATCGGCTGGGTCACGGGGCACAGTTACATCGTCTACGGCCCCCTGGCCAACGGCGCGACCTCGGTGATCTTCGAGTCCACGCCGCTTTATCCGGATGCGACCCGCTACTGGCAGATCATCGACGATCTGGGGGTGACGATCTTCTACACCGCGCCCACCGCCCTGCGGGCCCTCGCCCAGGCGGGCGATGAGTGGGTGAAGAAGTCCAGCCGCAAGTCCCTGCGGGTGCTCGGCACCGTGGGCGAGCCCATCAATCCGGAAGTCTGGCGCTGGTACCACGACGTGGTGGGCGAAGGCCGCTGCACGGTGGTGGACACCTGGTGGCAGACCGAAACGGGCGGCATCCTCATCACACCCCTGCCGGGTGTGACGCCCACGAAGCCGGGGTCGGCCACGCTGCCCTTCTTTGGAGTGAAACCCATCATCGTGGATCCGGCCACCGGCGTGCCCCTGGAGGGCAACGACGTGTCCGGGGCCCTCTGCCTCGGGGCCCCGTGGCCAGGCCAGGCCCGCACGGTGCATGGCGACCACAAGCGGTTCCGCGAGACCTACTTCACCCAGTACCCGGGGTACTACTTCACGGGAGACGGCGCCCGCCGGGACGAGGACGGCTACTACTGGATCACGGGCCGCATCGACGATGTCATCAACGTCTCCGGCCATCGCCTGGGCACCGCCGAGGTGGAAAGCGCCCTGGTGGCGCACGAAGCCGTGGCCGAGGCCGCGGTGGTGGGCTACCCCCATTCCATCAAGGGCCAGGGCATCTACTGCTACGTGCTGCTCAACCACGGCTACGCGGAAAACGGGAACCAGCAGCTCATCGGCGCCCTCAAGGAGCAGGTGCGGCAGGTCATCGGCGCCTTCGCGGCCCCGGATGTCATCCACATCGCCTCGGGCCTGCCCAAGACCCGCAGCGGCAAGATCATGCGGCGCATCCTCCGGAAGATCGCCTCCACGGAGTACGACGGCATGGGGGATATCTCCACCCTGGCCGAGCCGGATGTGGTCGCCCGCCTCATCGAGGAGCACCAGAAGAACCAGCATTAGGATTTCCTCCTGCGC
>JAMPXL010000037.1 GCA_023701165.1 Geothrix sp.
GGACCGGGGCATGGTCTACGTCATCGCCCACATCCGGGGCGGCAACGAGATGGGCGAGGCCTGGCACGACGACGGCATGCTCATGAAGAAGATGAACACCTTCAACGATTTCATCGATTCCGCCGATTTCCTGGTCAAGGAGAAATGGACCGCCAAGGACCGCCTGGTCATCGAGGGGGGCAGCGCCGGCGGTCTGCTCATGGGCGCCGTCACGAACCTCCGTCCCGACCTCTTCAAGGCCGTGCACAGCGCCGTGCCCTTCGTGGATGTGATGAACACCATGATGGACGCCAGCCTGCCGCTGACCGTGGGCGAGTACCTCGAATGGGGCAACCCCAACGAGAAGGCCGCCTTCGACTACATGCGGGCCTACAGCCCCTACGACAACCTGAAGAAGGGGGCCTACCCGGCCATCCTCGTCACCACCAGCTTCAACGACAGCCAGGTGATGTACTGGGAGCCGGCCAAGTATGTGGCCAAGCTCCGCACCCTCAAGACCGACGCCAACCCCCTGCTGCTGAAGATCAAGATGGAGCCCGCCGGCCATGGCGGCGCTTCGGGCCGCTACGACGCCCTGAAGGACAAGGCCTTCGAGACGGCGTGGATGCTTCGTCAGGTGGGCATTACCAAATAGTCGCTCATCGCTCCAAAGGGCGCGCTTGCGCCCTTTGGAGCATGGAAAAAGCGTATTAGAATAAGGGGGCGCGGCAATCGCCGCGCCTTTCTATGTCCGGAAGCCCATGTCCCTTATTGAAGAAATCCAGAGGCGGCGGACCTTCGCCATCATCAGCCACCCCGATGCGGGCAAGACCACGCTTACGGAGAAGCTGCTGCTCTACGGCGGCGCCATCGACCGGGCCGGGAGCGTGAAGGCCCGGGAAGGCGGCGCCTCCGCCCATTCGGACTGGATGAGCATCGAGCAGGAGCGCGGCATCAGCGTCACCTCCGCGGCCATGCAGTTCGAGTACCAGGGCCGGGCCATCAACCTGCTGGACACGCCGGGCCACCAGGACTTCAGCGAGGACACCTACCGGGCCCTGACCGCGGCGGATGCGGTGGTGATGCTCCTGGACTGCGCCAAGGGCGTGGAAGAACAGACCAAGAAGCTGTTCCGCGTGGCCCGGGAGCGCAGGCTCCCCATCTTCACCTTCGTGAACAAGCTGGACCGTCCGGGCCGCGAGCCCGTGGAGCTCATCGACGAGGTGGAGGAGCTCTTCGGCCTCCATGCCGTGCCCATGACCTGGCCCATCGGATCCGGCACGGACTTCAAGGGTGTCTACGTGCGCGCCACGGGCCAGATCCAGGTCTTCGAGCGGGCCAAGGCGGGTCGGAAAGCGCGCGTCGCGGGGCAGGGCGGGCTGGATGATCCCGAGGTCGCGGGCCTTCTGACGCCGGCCGAGCTGCAGCAGCTCAAGGACGACGTGGACCTCATGGACCATGTGCTTCCCGCCTTCGATCGCGGGGCCTTCCTGCGGGGTGAGCAGTCCCCCATGTTCTTCGGCTCCGCCGTGAACAACTTCGGCGTGGCCGAGTTCCTGGAGGAGTTCCTGGAACTGGCTCCGGCCCCGGGACCCCGGCCCCTCATGAACGGCGGCGAGGTGGCGCCGGAGCAGCCCTTCACGGCCTTCGTGTTCAAGGTGCAGGCCAACATGAACAAGGCCCACCGGGACCGCGTGGCCTTCGCCCGCATCGTGTCGGGCAGGTTCGAGCGGGGCATGGACGCCCTCCACGTGCGCGAGAAGAAGTCCATC
The DNA here is from genome assembly GCA_023701165.1 of Geothrix sp. GTDB lineage: Bacteria > Acidobacteriota > Holophagae > Holophagales > Holophagaceae > Geothrix. The sequence continues at coordinate 1,752 of JAMPXL010000037.1, forward strand.
AAGCTGAACTACCCCCACATGTTCTTCGGCCGGGAGCGGCAGATCGTGGACGAGGCCTATCCCGGCGACATCCTGGGGCTCATCAACCCGGGCCTCTTCCGCATCGGGGACGTGCTGAGCGCCGCCGGGGCCATCGAGTTCCACGCCGTGCCCCGCTTCTCGCCCGAGCAGTTCGCCTCGGTGCGCCTGGCGGACCCAGGCGCCCGCAAGGGCTTCCTGAAGGGCCTGGGCCAGATCGCGGAAGAGGGCGTGGTGCAGGTCTTCTGGCCCAAAGGCGGCGCCCCGCTGCCCATCCTCGGCGCCATCGGCCGCCTGCAGTTCGAGGTGCTCCAGCACCGCCTCAAGGACGAGTACGCCTGCCCCGTGCTGCTGGAGCCCCGCGGCTTCCAGATGGCCCGCTGGCTGGAAGGCGGCTGGCCCGAACCCAGCCGCTACTGGGGCGAGCTGGTGGAGGATACCGAGGGCAACCCCGCCATCCTCTTCGAGAACGACTGGCAGCGGCGCACCACCGCGGAGAAGTGCCCGGGGCTCACTTTCCTGGAACACCCTCCCAAGTAGCTCGGCGGGCTCGGAATGCTACGCATTCCGAGTATGGAAAAGACACAGACGGTCCTACAGAAACACGGCGCTTTCGCGCCGTTTTTCCATGCTCGGAACGCGCAGCGTTACGAGCCCCCTCAAGCCTTCGCGAAGAGGTCCATCACCGCGTGCAGCAGCTGGATGGCTTCGGCCTTGGGACGCTGGAATGCGTTGCGGCCCATGATGGAGCCGGAGGCTCCGCCGGCGGCGATCTCGGCCACTTCCTTCAGGACCTCGTCGGTGCCCTTGGCTTCGCCGCCGCTGAAGATCACGATGCGGCGGCCATTGAAGGCGCTCTGCACCACGTGGGCGATGCGGTCCTTCAGGGTATCCGTGGGGATGGCGCACTTCTCGAAGACCTTCCTGGCCTCGGCCTGCTCGATGTGGGCCTTGGGCGGTTTCACCTTGATGATGTGGGCGCCCAGCTGGGCGGCGATCTGCGCGGCGTAGGCGCAGACGTCCACGGCGGTCTCCCCTTCCTTCGACAAGCCGGCGCCGCGGGGATAGGCCCACAGCACGGTGGGCAGGCCCACGGCCTTGGCTTCCAGGATGAGCTCGCGCAGGTTCTCGTACTGGAGGTTGCGTTCGCCGCTGCCGGGGTAGATGGTGTAGCCGATGGCGGCGCAGCCCAGGCGCAGGGCATCCTCGACGCTGCCGGTGATGGCGCTGCAGGGCTCATGGCCCTTGCTCAGGGTGTCGCTGTTGTTGAGCTTGAGGATGAGGGGGATGTCCCCGGCGTAGTCGGAGGCCACGTGCTCGATGAAGCCCAGGGGCGCCGCATAGGCGTTGCAGCCGGCCTCGATGGCCAGCTCCACGTGGTAGCGGGGATCGTAGCCGCCGGGGTTGGGCGCGAAGCTGCGGGCGGGGCCGTGCTCGAAGCCCTGGTCGACGGGCAGGATCACGAACTTGCCCGTGCCGGCGAGGCGGCCGGTGTTCATCATGCGGGCCAGGTTGGCCTTGACCCCGGGATTTTCGGAGCTGTACCAGGACAGGATTTCGCGGACTTTGGCCGTGGCCATGACATCACCTCGCATGAATTCAATCGGCCATTCTAACCGGGAATGGGGCGCCAGGCCCGCCTCAGGCCTTGCTGTAGTCGTAGAAGCCGCGGCCGCTCTTCTTGCCGAGCCAGCCCGCATCCACGTATTTGATGAGCAGGGGGCAGGGGCGGTACTTGGGATCGCCCAGGCCCTCGTGCAGCACGTTGAGGATGAAGAGGCAGGTGTCCAGGCCGATGAAGTCCGCCAGGGTGAGGGGGCCCATGGGGTGGTTCATGCCCAGCTTCATGATGCCGTCGATGCTCTCCACGCTCGCCACACCCTCGTAGAGCGCGTAGATGGCCTCGTTGATCATGGGCAGCAGCACGCGGTTGCTCACGAAGCCGGGGAAGTCGTTGCAGTGGATGGGGGTCTTTCCCAGCTTCTTCGAGAGGTCCATGACCGCGTCGAAGGTGGCATCGCCCGTGGCCAGGCCCCGGATGACCTCGATGAGCTGCATGACCGGCACAGGGTTCATGAAGTGCATGCCGATGAAAGCCTCGGGGCGCTTGGTGACGGCCGCGAGCTTGGTGATGGAGATGCTGCTGGTGTTGCTGGCCAGGATGGCGCCCGGCTTGCAGACCCTGTCGAGAGTCTCGAAGATCTGCTTCTTCACGTCCCACTTCTCGGTGGCGGCTTCGATGACGATGTCGCAGGCGGCCAGCTCCTCGAGCCTCGTGGTCGTGCGGATGCGGCCCAGGACGGCGGCCTTCTCGTCCGAAGTCATCTTGCCCTTGTCCACGCCGCGCTGCAGGTTCTTGTCGATGGTGGCCACGCCCTTGGCGGCGAAGGGCTCGCTGATGTCCTGCATCAGTACGCTGAAGCCCGCCTGGGCGAAGACGTGGGCGATGCCGTTGCCCATCTGGCCCGCGCCGATGACGCCGATGCTCTGGATGCTCATAGCGGATTCTCCTTGCCTCCAAGCATAGCGGAGGATGCGGTCACCAGTCCTTTAGGGTGCCCAACAAAACCCCCACAGGGCCGCGCGAGGGCCGCCGGGCGAGCGAGGCGAGGAACGCGAGTCGAAGCGTAGCGGGTACTACGCGCGACGAGCGTGACGCGGCATCGCGACGCCCGCCGGCCCTCGCGCGGCCCCGTGGGGGTTTTGTTAGGCACTCTTAGAACTTCGCCCGCCCCAGGGGCACATTGCGGGGCACGGGGTTGCCCCCGAAGCGGTCCACGGGGAGGGTCGCCGATGCCAGGTTCGCGGGTTCGGGGAGGGTGCCGCCATGGGTCCGGAGGAAGCGCCCGAGGTCCTGCCGGAACCAGACGATGAACTCATCGAAGGCCACCTGGCGCAGCTCCTCCCGGGTCAGTTCCCCGATGACTTCGACCACCGCTGAAGCGGAATCGGCCGGCGGCCGGAAGGTCTGCCAGGGCCGGGTTCCACCCCCGCTGTCCGCGAGGATGCGGGACAGGAAGGCCCGGTCGCAGCCCGGCGCCGGGGCCTCGGGCCTGGGGCCGTTCCCGGCCAGAAGGGCCGAGGACAGGCAGAGGCAGAGGAGGGCGCGCATGGTTCTGGAGTGAGTGGACCCGGGGTGAGGTTCCCGGTCTCCCATCTCCCGCCCCCACCTCTGGTCTCCAGCCTCAGTAGACTGAACCCATGCCCATCGCGATCCTCGGCCCCACTGCTTCCGGGAAATCCGCCGTGGCCGTGGCCGTGGCCCGGCGGCTCGGCGGCACCGTGGTGAACGGGGACCCCTACCAGGCCATCGCGGGCCTCGCCATCGGCACGGGCCAGCCCGATGAGGCCGAACGCGGGGGCGTGCCCCATGTGGGCTACGGGGACCTGCCGCTTTCGGCGCGGCCCAATCCGGCGGCCTTCGGGGCCTGGGTGCGGGAGCGGCTCTCGGCCTGCCGCGAGCCGGTGCTGGTGACGGGTTCGGGCCTGTACCTCCGCGGCATCTGGAATCAGCTCAGCGTGATGCCCGAGGTGCCAGCGGCCCTGGTGGACCGGGTGCGCCGCTGGGGCGCGGCCCTGGGCGTGCCTGCGCTGCACCGTTACCTGGCCGCGGTGGACCCGGCCCGCGCTGCGGCCCTGCACCCCAACGACGCCGCCCGGGTGCAGCGGGCCCTGGCCCTGCACCTGGCTTCGGGAAGGGCCCCCTCGAAGCTGTTGTCCGGCCCGGAGACGGGCCTGCCCGAAGGCTGGCGGGTGCTGGTGGTCGCGCCCGGCCGTGAGCGGCGGCGCGAGCGGGTGGCCGCCCGGGTGGCGGCGCAGGTCGAGGCCGGCTGGCCGGAGGAGGTCCGGGGCCTGGTGGCCGCGGGTCATGCGGGGGACCTCGCCGCCCTGCGGCCCCTGGGCTATGCGGCCTGGATGGCCGGAGGCGAGGCCGCGGCGGTCCAGGCGGCGGTGATCCAGGAGACCCAGGCCTACGCCAAGCGCCAGGCCACCTGGTTCCGCAATCAGCTGCCGGAGGCGCCCGCCTGGGATCCCGACACCGAGCCGCTGGAGGCCGCCTTCACCCGGCTGGGGCTGTCATGACGCCCGCGGCGTGGTACGAAGGGCGCACCTCCCTGGACCTGATGCGCGGCCCGGACTGGGCCTGGATCGGGCTGCGCTCCGTGGACGGGCTCAACCGCCTCCACAGCGACCTGCTGGTGGCCCTCGACGGCCTCTTTGTCGAGCTGCGCTGGGCGGGCATCCGGCGGGTGGCTCTGAGCGGGGCAGGCTGGATGGCCGCTCGGGGCCATCACTTCTCGGCGGGAGCGGATCTGCATGAGGTGGGGGCCCTGGATCCGGTGTCCGCGGAGCCCTTCGCCCGGCGGGGCCAGCGGGTGATGGGGCACCTGCTCTGGCCTGGATGGCGCACGCTCACGCTGATCTCGGGCGTGGCCATGGGGGGCGGCTGCGACCTGGCCCTGCACGGCCAGGAGCGCTGGGCCGTGGGGGCAGATCCCACCACCGGGAAGGGCGGCCTGCGGCTGGCGCACCCCGCGGCGAAGCACGGCATCCTCACGGGCTTCGGCGGCACCATGCGGCTGCCGGAGCTGCTGGGACGGGAAGGCGCGGACCGGCTCTTCCGGCGGTTCGAAACCTGGGGTGCCGCCGAGGCGCTGGCCGCCGGCGCCATCCACCGCGTGCTGGACCGGGAAGCGGTGGGGGGCGGGGTGCTGGACTGGCTGGAGCCTAACGCCCGGCCGCGATGAGGGCGGGGACGGCCAGGATGGCGAGCAGGCCGCAGCAGCAGAGCAGGATGAGGGGCGTCAGCACGGCGCAGATGCCGCGCCAAGTGTCGGTCTTGTGCATGCGGGCGAGGCCCATGCCGATGACCACCATGCCGGCGATCTGCACCAGGAAACCCAGGTAGGGGATGAGGGCGCCCACCTGGATGAAGGCCGAGGCGTAGCCGTAGGCGCGGATGCTCTGGCCCGTGCCCACGCCGGGCTTGAGGCCGCCCCACATCCAGAGGAAGAAGTGGTTCAGCGCGCCGCCGATGATCATGCCCAGGAAGGCGAAGAGGGGCATGAGCAGCAGGATGGCGCCGAAGATGACGGGCATGATGGCCGCGACGGCCTTGCCGTCGCCTTTGCCGGTCTGCTCCAGGGCGGCGAGCATGATGCCCATGCCCACGAAGAAGAAGAGCAGGGCCATGATGAGGAAGACCGGGACCGACATCAGCATCAGGAAGCGCCAGGGGGCGCCGAGGCCCTCGGTGGCGGGCACGCGGGGCGGCTCATCCAGCTGGATGGCTGGGGGCAGGGCGTCATGGGGGCCAGGGGTCTCGCTCATCCGTCACTCCGGGAATGGGCTCAAACCTATCACGCTTCGCGGAAGTCCCTGGGCCTCAACCCCAGCTTTTCCAGGCGGGAAAGCAGGGTGGAGGGAGCCAGGTCCGCCAGGGCCGCAGCGCCGTCCGCGCCCGAGATCTTGCCGCGGGTGTGGCGCAGCAGGCGCTCCAGGTAGGCGCGCTCCTGGGCCTCCCAGGTGGGGGGCTTCCCGGTCTTCTCGCCGCGGACGGGCAGGGCGCCCGGGGGCAGCCGCAGCTCACGGCCCGCCGAGAGGATGGCGGCCCGCTCCAGGACATTGTGCAGCTCGCGGACATTGCCGGGCCAGGCATAGGCCTCCAGCTGGTCGCGCACGGATTCGGGCAGGTGGATGGGGGGCCGGCGGTTCTCCCGGGCGAAGCGGTCGAGGAACCCTTCGGCCAGGGCGGCGATGTCGCCGGGCCGCTCGCGCAGGGGCGGGAGCTGGATGGGGAAGACGCTGAGCCGGTAGAAGAGGTCCTCGCGGAACCGGCCCTCGGCCACGGCCTTGCGGAGGTCCGCATGGGTGGCGGCCACCAGGCGCACATCCACCTTGCGGGACTTCTCCGAACCCAGGGGGTCGATCTCCTTCTCCTGGATGGCGCGGAGGAGCTTGGGCTGCAGGTCCAGGGGCAGGTCGCCGATCTCGTCCAGGAACAGGGTGCCCCCGTCCGCCAGCTCGAACCGCCCCTTGCGGGCCGAGGCCGCGCCGCTGAAGGCGCCCTTCACGTGGCCGAAGAGCTCGGATTCGATGAGCGTGGCGGGCAGGGCGCTGCA
>JAMPXL010000038.1 GCA_023701165.1 Geothrix sp.
CGCCTCTTTTGTAGCAGTAAAAAAGCCTACTTGGCGGCGGCGACTTCCGCGGCGAAGTTCTCGCTGCGCTTCTCGAGGCCCTCGCCCATGATGTACTTCGTGAAGCGGCGGATGCTCAGCTTCTCGCCGATCTCCGCGGTCTTCTGGGACAGGTACTGCTGGATGGTGAGGTCGGGGTTCATGATGAAGGGCTGTTCGAGGAGGCAGACCTCCTTGAAGATGCTGTTCATCTTGCCCTCGACGATGCGCTCGACGATGTTCTGGGGCTTGCCGGTGGCCAGGGCCTGCTCGGTGGCGATGCGCTTCTCGGTGTCCAGGAAGTCCTGGGTGACCTCTTCTTTGGTGACGAAGCGGGGCGCGGGATCGGCGGCCGCGATGTGCATCGCGATCTCCTTCACCAGGCGCTGGAAGGCTTCGTTGCGGGCCACGAAGTCGGTCTCGGAGTTCACTTCGACCAGCACGCCGACGCGGCCGCCGGGGTGGATGTAGGCTTCCACGATGCCTTCGGCGGCGATGCGGTCAGCCTTCTTGGCGGAGGCGGCGAGGCCCTTCTTGCGGAGCCACTCGTTGGCCTGCTCCATGTCGCCGTTGCTCTCTTCCAGGGCCTTCTTGCAGTCCATCATGCCGAGGCCGGTCTTCTCGCGCAGGGTCTTCACGTCTAGGGCGGTGAATGCCATGGGTCATCTCCTGAATCATGGGGGGATTCAAACCATCAGCCATCAGCGGGCGGGCCCTCTGATGGCTGACGAATGGGGGGTGGGGTCTAGCCCTCGACTTCCATTTTTTCGGCCATCATCTTCTTCATGTCCTCGCTGTCGCCCTTGTCCTGGAAGCGCTGGCGGCCTTCGAGGATGGAGTCGGCCACGCGCTCGGAGAAGAGCAGGATGGAGCGGATGGCGTCGTCGTTGGCGGGGATCACGTAGTCCACCATGTCGGGATCGCAGTTGGTGTCCACGATGCCCACGACCTTGATGCCGATCTTCTTGGCCTCGGTGACGGCGATGTCTTCGCGATGGGGATCGATGACGAAGATGACATCAGGCAGCGAGCGCATGTCGCGGATGCCATTGAAGGAGGCCTCCAGCTTCAGGCGGGTGCGGTTGAGGGTCAGCACTTCCTTCTTGGAGAGCATGGCCGTGCGGGCGGGATCGGCCAGGGTGGCCTCGATCTCGCGGAACTTCTCCAGGCTCTTCTTGATGGTGGCGAAGTTGGTCAGCATGCCGCCCAGCCAGCGGTTGTTGACGTAGAAGGCGCCGCAGCGGGCGGCCTGCTCGGCGATGAGCTCCTGGGCCTGGGGCTTGGTGGCCACGAAGAGGAAGTTCTTCCCCTCGCCGGCGGCCTTGGTCAGGAAGTTCGCGGCGGTGTTCCAGAGGCGCAGGGTCTTCTGGAGGTCGATGATGTAGATGCTGTTGCGCGCCCCGAAGATGTACTTCTTCATCTTGGGATTCCAGCGCTTGGTCTGGTGGCCGAAATGGGCACCGGCCTCGAGGAGTTCCTTCATCTGGATGGCAGCCATGCTGGCCTCCCTGGTCAAGCGGCGCATGCGAGTGAAGGGCGCCGCGGGTGGGATGAAAGGCTTGGGGTTGGATCCCCTCGCCCGAATCGTCCACGGCATCCCGTGGACCGGAAAAACAAGAAGGGGGAACCGTGAGGCTCCCCCTTCCAGAGACAGACTAGCGCTTGCTGAACTGGAAGCGGCGGCGGGCGGCCTTGCGACCGGGCTTCTTGCGCTCCTTCATGCGGGGATCGCGGGTCAGGAGACCGGCGCCGCGCAGGAGGCTCTTCAGCTGCTCGTTGTAGCCCAGCAGGGCGCGGGAGATGCCCATGCGGATGGCCGAGGCCTGGCCGGCGGGGCCGCCGCCGGTGACGCTGATGATCATGTCGAACTTGCCGTCGAGGTCGGCCAGCACCAGGGGCTGGTGGACCATCATGCGGAGCACTGCGTTCGGGAAGTAGCTCTCGAGGCTGCGGCCGTTGACGGTGATCTTGCCGGTGCCGGGGCGGAGGAAGGCACGGGCAGCCGCGCTCTTGCGGCGACCGGTTCCGTAGTTCTGGGAAATGGCCATGGGTTCCTCGCCTCTACTTCTGGATGGTCAGGATCTGGGGCTGCTGGGCGGCCTGGTCGTGCTCGGAGCCGGCGTAGACCTTGAGCTTGCGGTACATCGCCCGCCCGAGGGGGCCCTTGGGCAGCATGCCCTTGACCGCGCTCTCGATGATGCGCTCGGGGAAGGTCGCCTTCATCACTTCGGCGCGGACTTCCTTCATGGAGCCGGGCTGGGTGGTGGTGCGGCGGTAGAACTTCTGCACGCCCTTCTTGCCGGTCAGCACGGCCTTGTCGGCATTGATGACGATGACGTGGTCGCCCGTGTCGAGGAAGGGGGTCCAGGTCGGCTTGTTCTTGCCGGAGAGGACATCGGCGACGGCGGTGCTGAGGCGGCCGACGGGAATCCCGGTGGCGTCCACCAGGAACCACTGGCGCTTGAGATCATTGGCTTTCGGGAAGTACGTGCTCATGGCCTGCTCCGGAATCACGGTCGCGCTGCGAAGACACCACCCCAGGGGTGGCGAGTTCACAGAAGGAAGAGCTTATCGTTGGGAGCCCGCGGGGTCAAGCCGGGATTTCTCAGGCCGGGCACCCTGCGAGGCGCCACAGCTCCTGGGCGATGCGCGAGGCCCCCAGGCCATCCACCAGGGCCATGCCATCCCGGACCTGCTCCTGGCGGTTGTCCTGCCCTTCGGGCCCCAGCCACTGGGCCAGGGCCTCCCGCACGATGGCGAGGTCCGCCTCGGGGCCCACCCCCAGGTCGAAGCAGCCGTTGGCGAGGGCGAGGTCCGCCAGGATGCCGTGCTGCCGCTCATTCTGCCCCCAGACCGTCGCCGGGACGCCCATGCAGAGCGATTCCGCCAGGGTCACGCCGGCGGAACACCAGATGGCATCGAAATCGGGGATGCGCCGGGTGAGGCCCGGGAGGCTGCGGACCACGGTGCAGCCCGGGAAGGGGTCGTCCTGGATGCCATTGGGGGCCAGCAGCGTGCAGGCGCCCCGCCAGCGGTCCTCCGCGGCCAGGCGGGCCAGGGTGTCGAAGGCCTTCTGGGCCAGATTGGGCCCGTCGCTGCCGCCGAAGGTGATGAGCAGCTTGTGGACCGCGAGCGGCTGCAGAGGCACCCGCTTGGGCCGCAGCTCGAAGGCGGCCTTGTCCACCACGATGAAGGTGGAGCCCCGCACCACGCGGCAGGCGCCGGAGGTTGTTTCATAGGGCCGCACTTTGCGCCCCTCCACCACTTTCACCGGATGGTCCGGCCAGCGCACGCCCTCCAGAAAGGGCTGGAAGAGCAGGTCCGCCGTCTCGTGGGCGTCCGTGTCGTCCTCCATGACGGCCACCTTCAGGGGACGCAGGTCCTGGAGAAAGGCGGCGCGGGTGTCCCACTGGTCCACCAGCACGGCCGTGCCCCGGGCTTTCAGTCCCGCGGGCAGGGGCGCATGGATGGCTTCGCCCAGGTCGACGGCTTCGCAGGGCAGGGGCTGGTCGAGGAATGGATGCCGGCCGCTGCCGACCCGGCGGGCCCGCTCGTCGCCTGACACGGCGATGCAGGCCTGGCCGCCCAGGGCGCGCCAGGCTTCCTGGAGGGCGAGCGCCCGGGCCACATGGCCCAGCCCGAGGCGCAGATCAGCGTGGACGCGGAGGATCAGCAGGGGGGACATGATCCCGAGAGTCTAGCCGAGGGAGTCAAGGGGTGGGAGGGACGATCTTCCCGGGGAGCATGCCCTTCTGGGATGCTGGACCCATTCCCACTGGAGATGCCCATGTCCGACGCCCTTCCGACGTCCCCCCTCCTCCCTGCCCCGGGGGCCAAGGCCGCCAAGGTCTGCGGCATCCTCGCCATCGTCTTCGCCTTCACCTGCGTGGGCATTCCCCTGGCCATCGTGCTGGGCATCGTGGCCCTGGTGCAGCAGGGCAAGGCCAAGCGTCTGGCCAAGGCGGATCCCCAGGTCTATGCGCCCGTGCCGGCCACGGGCCTGGTCACGGGCATCATCGGCCTGGTGCTGCCGGTGCTCATGCTGCCCATCCTGGGCATCGGAGCCGCCCTCTCCATGCCGGCCCTCCTGTCCACCCGGGAACATGCCCGGGCCATGGCCGTCCAGCACAACCTCGACCGGGCGCAGGCCAAGGCCGAAGCCGCCGTGTCCGCCTGGCAGATCCAGAACCCCGGCCAACCCCCGTCCCAGGAAGCCATCATCAACACCCAGAGCGCCATCATCAAAGCGTTGCTGAAGGAGCCCGAACTGCTGGCGCTCAAGAACCCCATGGATCCAAAGGCTCCGGCGGTTGCGGCGGGACAGGCCGGCGCCCTGGGCACCACCATGATCTTCGCCGACCGGGAGGAGGAAGGCGGCGTCATCACCTGGTCCATCAAGCTCCAGGCGCGGGTTCGCCGCGGGGGGGCCGAGAAGACGTTCGAGCGGGAAGTCGTCATCCACACCCAGGAGCAGGTGCACGGCCGCACCGAGGATGGGTGGGAGGTCGTGAACCCGCCGGTGGAGGCGCCCGCCCCTCAGCGTTGAGGTTCAGGGGAACGGATGCCCCTCGGCGAAGCCTGGCCGGGGGGATTCGGCGATGGGGGCCTCGGCGAGGGGCCAGCCATCGGCGAAGTAGGCCTCCTTGTAACGCACGTAGCGGGGCCAGACAGAAGCCACCAGCGCGCGCTGCTTCTCGCTGAGGGGGCCCTTCACCTCCGCGGGCCAGCCCGCCACCAGGCTGTGGGGCGGGGCCTGGAGGCCCTCGCGCACCAGGCTGCCCGCCGCCACGAGGCAGCCCTCGCCGATCTCGGCGCCGTCCATGATCGTGGTGCTCATGCCGATGAGCGCGTTCTTCCGGATGGTGCAGCCGTGCAGCATCACGTTGTGGGCGATGCTGACCTCCTCCTCGATGAGCAGCGGCCACTTCCCGTTGGTGACGTGCAGGCAGCAGGCGTCCTGGATGTTGGTGCGGGCCCCAATGCGGATCCAGTTCACGTCGCCGCGGATCACGCAGTTGAACCAGATGCTGGCGTCGTCACCGATGGCCACATCGCCCAGCACCAGGGCGCTGTCCGGGATGAACACGCGGCTGCCGATGCGGGGCGCCATGCCTTGGAAGGGGCGGATCATGGGAACTCCAGAGGTCGAGTCTAGCTGACGGTGAGCAGCCCCAGCTTCACCGCGCCGAGTCCCAGGGATCCCACGATCAGCCACAGCAGCAGGCCCTGGAGGAAGGGGCGCAGGCCCACGTTCTTGAGCGCCTCCCGGCTGAGGCCCGCGCCGATGAGGAAGAGGGTCAGCACCAGTATCCGGCGGGCCGCGGCGGCGACCCAGTGCCCAGGCACCTGCAGGGCTGGGACAAAGGTCACGAGGGCGGCCATGGCGAGAAAGCCGGCGATGAACCAGGGTTTCTTCACGGGGGGCGCATCGGCCGATGGGGGTTCCCACCGGGCCATGAACCAGCCGAGGCCCAGGGTGAGGGGCACGATCCACAGGGCCCGGGCCAGCTTCACGGTGGTGGCCACTTCCAGCGCCCGGGGACCATAGACCAGCCCCGCGCCCACCACGGAGCTGGTGTCGTGGATGGCCAGGGCGGACCAGAGGCCGAAGGCCTCCTGGCCCAGCCCCGCGGCCTGGCCCAGAGGCGGGAAGATCACCAGGGCGGCGGCGTTGAGGAGGAACACCGTGGCCAGGGCCACCGAGATGGCCTGCTCCCGGGCCCGGATCACCGGCGCCACGGCGGCGATGGCGCTGCCGCCGCAGATGGCCGTGCCCACGGAAATCAGCAGGCCCGCCTCGCGATCCACTTTCAGGAGCCGTGCCAGTCCGAGGCCCAGGGCCAGGACCAGTGCCAGGCTCAGGGCGGTGTGGCCCAGGCCGTGCAGGCCCGCCTTGGCCACGGCCCGCAGGTTCATGTCCGCCCCCAGGCCCACGACCGCCAGGGGCAGCAGGCGGTGGGTCCAGGTGCGCGTGAGGGCAAGCCTGGGATTCCCCGCCGTGAGGGCGAGAACCGCGCCACCCACCAGGGCCGCCGCCGCGGGGGTGAAGGGAGCCAGGGCCAGGGCGCCGCCGAGCAGCAGCAGGGGCAGCGCGGGGCGGGGGGCGGGCGCGGACGCAGGCATGGCTTCAGGGTACCCTGGGGCCATGAGCGTGAAGCAGGAGCGAAATGCCACGTTGGGGACCATTCGCCCAAGGCGAAAGCGTGCGATAGGCGGAGGTGCCGCGTGACGTCCCAGCTCATCCCCACCCGGCGCGCCTTTCCGGCGGACGATCCCATCTTCGCCCTGAACGCGGAGGCCCAGGCCCGGAAGGCGAAAGGGGAACCCATCCTCAATGCCACCGTGGGCGCACTGCTGGATGAGGCGGGCCAGCTGGTGGTGCTGGATGCGGTGATGGACCTGTGGCGCAGCCTGGGTGCCATGGAGGTGGCCCCCTACGCTCCCATCGCGGGCGATCCCGCTTTCCTGAAGGCGCTGGTGCAGCGCCATTGGCCCCTGGTGGCCACGGCCGGTCCGGCCTGTGCGACGCCCGGCGGTAGCGGGGCCCTGGCGCTCTCCCTGCGCAATTTCCTGGAACCTGGTCAGACGCTGCTCACCACGGCGCCCTTCTGGGGGCCCTATGCCACCCTCGCCGCCGAGAACGGCATGCGCCTGGCCACGGCGCCCTGGCCCGCGGCGGGAGCGGCGCTGGATGCGGCCGCCTGGGATGCGGCGCTGCGGGGCCTGATGAAGGCCCAGGGCCGCGTGATGGTCTGGCTCAACGACCCCTGCCACAACCCCACGGGTCGCAGCCTCGGCGCGGGGGACCGCGCAGCGCTGCTGGGGCTGCTGCGCGACCTGTCGGCCCTGGGGCCGGTCACGCTGCTGCTGGACCTGGCCTACCTGGACTACACCCGGGAGCCGGAGGCCGTGGCCTCGGCCATGAGGGACTACGCGGCCCTGGGGGCCGAGGGCCGGGTGCTGGTGGGTGCCGCCCTGTCCCTGTCCAAGGCCCTGACGCTGTATGGCGGCCGTGGCGGGGCCCTGGCGTTCCCGTGGTGTGACGACCCGGCCCTGCAGGCGGCCCTGACGCAGTCCTGCCGGGGCACCTGGTCCAACTGCCCCCGGGCGCCCCAGGCCCTGATGCTGCGGCTGGCACAGGACGGCAAGGCCCAGGCGCGGCTGGCCTCCGAACACCGGCACTGGTCCGAGGTGCTGGCGGCGCGGGCCCTGGCCCTGGATGCAGCCCTGGAAGGAGAAGGCATGGCGGCCCTGCGCTGGCAGGGCGGGTTCTTCGTCACCGCGCCGTCGGCCTCCCCCGCCGCGGCCTGCGAAGGTCTCAAGGCCGAAGGCGTGTTCACGGTGCCGCTGCCCGAAGGCCTGCGCGTGGGCCTCTGCGGGCTGCGGGCAGAGGAGGCGCCGCGCTTCGCCCGGGCCCTGCGGAAGGTGGCCCTCCTCTGATTCGGGCTTGGACAGGCGCCCCATCTGAGGTATTCTGTTCGACCGCGGGCGTATAACTCAGCGGTAGAGTGCTACCTTCACACGGTAGAAGTCCCAGGTTCGAATCCTGGTACGCCCACCAAAAACCCCCGCCGGGTGGCGAAAAAGGCTCCTCCGGGAGCCTTTGCAGCCGGAACCCGGCGAGGGGTTTTTAAGTGCAGCCACCGCCAGGGCACCAC
>JAMPXL010000039.1 GCA_023701165.1 Geothrix sp.
CTCAACACCGCCGCGGGCCTGCAGCCCATGGTGCTGGAAGCCGTCAACCAGGCTGGCACCGTGACGGTGTCGCCCATCGATGTGGCGGCCTGGCCCGCCAAGCTCGTCACACCCGCCAAGGTCCGCGTGGCTGTGGTTCCCAAGCCCAACGGCACCTTCGCGGCCTACGCCGTGGTGGTGTTCACCGGATTCTGAGGCCCATCATCCGCCTCCAGAACGAAGCGGCGCCTTGGCGCCGCTTCGTTCTGCACAATGGCGTCCAGCCGCGGGCCGGTCGAGGCCGGGGGCGTTCCATGGCACCCATGCGTGTAGCATGGTCTCCCATGGCCAAGCCACCGATCCACCGTGCCGCCTGCCCGGCGAAGGCGCCCCTCGCCGAGCGCCCTCTGCTGGGCATGGCCCTGGCTTCCGGCACGCGGGCATCGTGGACCCCCTGCGTGGTCCGGCTGAGGCACCACGGGCTCTGCCTGAATGAAGCAGTCCGGGCCCATGCCCAGGTGAATGCCTCATGAGGCGCTGGGCCGCCATCCTCCTTCTCGGCCTGGCCCTGGTCTACCTGGGGGCGACGGACGCGGACTTCTGCGTCGAGGAGACCGGGTCGGATTGCGCCCCCATCTGCCACCTGCTCTGCTCGGATGGATGCGCCACGGCCCCCATGCCGGAGCCGCCGGTGCCGCCTCCTGCCGACCCCCTCCCCAGGCCGCGCTTCGACTCCGAGCGGCTCGCGAACCTCGTCAGCCTCTGCCCCGAACCCGAGAAGGATCCTCCCCGGGCCTGAGGAAGGAACAGGTGCCTGAATCCGCGGCTGGGCTTCGCCCTGCCGCGCTGTCCCGCTTTTCCTCCTGAGGTCCAGATGCGAATCCCCATCCTGGGGGCGCTGCCTTGCCTGCTCATGGCGCAGGCCCCGCCCCTCTCCTATGACGACATCCTCCAACGGGCCCGGACGAGCCCAGAGCAGCTCCGGACCGAGGCGCTGCTGGCCCGGCGCCACCAGGCCCTGGCGGGCACCCGCGGCCTGCTGCGGGAAGGCCCGGCCCTCGGCGTGTCCGCCGGCCCGCGCACCCATCCCGGTTCCCCTTCGACGACGGATCAGTCCGTGGAACTGGACCTGCCCCTGTTCCTGGCGCCCGGCACCCGGCGCCGCCTGGAGGCGTCCCTGGGCCACGCGGACCCGCTGCTGCGGGAGGCCGCCCGCATCGAGGCCCGGATGCGCCTGCGCCAGGCCTACCTGGACGCCTGGCTGGCCGAGCGCCTGCTCCAGCTTCGCGAGGCGGATCTGGCCACGGTCCAGGCCTGGCTCAGGGCCGCCCAGGCGCGCCTGGAGGCCGGGGCGGATCCCGGTTTCCAGGTGAGCCTCGTCGAGGGCGAAGTGCTCCGGGCCCAGGCCGATCTGGACGAGGCCCACCGGCAGCGTTTGAACGTCTGGGCGGGGCTCCGCGCGCTGGCGGAGGTCCCCGCAAGACCGGTCCCGCTGGCCGATCCCGGCAGCCCGCAGGCCCTGGAAGGGCAGGGCCTCCAGGCCCAGTTCGAGGCCGGCGCCCTGCGCAGAGCGCTCCAGGGCCACCTGGACCTGGAGCAGCAGGCATCGCGCCACCAGGAGGCGCTGGCCACCAGCCGGTGGAGCCTCCGGGGCAGCTATGGCAGGGAGGGGGAGGAGCGGATCGGCAAGGTCGGCCTCGCCTACCGGTTCTCCCGCCCGGGAGAGGCCCTGGCCGTCCAGCGGGAGATCGGGGCCGCCCTCCAGGCCACCAGGCGCGAACAGGAGGCCGCCCTGCTGGAATTGGATGCCCGATTCCAGTCCGCCTGGTCCAGGCTCCAGACCGCCGCGCCGCCTCGGCCCTTCGCGGGCTTCGAGCTGTCCCTCAACGCCATCAGCCTGCGTCTCCGCGAAGGGAAAGAACGCCCTTCCGAAGCTCTCCCCATCCGCCGCCAGCTGCTGGAGGCCCAGGCCTCGTCGCACCGCCGCCTCCATGCCGCCCATCTCCTGTCTGCCGAACTCCAGGCCCTCACCTCCGGGGTGACTCCATGAACCATGTCCTTCGTTTTTCCCTGCTGAGCCTTGCCCTGGCGGGAGCCGTGGCCTGCAGGCCCAAGGCTGGGGCGCCGGCCCTGCCGGATGCCCACCACCATGAAGGGGAGGCTCACGAAGGAGAGGCCGCCCACATCCCCCTGAAGGAGGTCCGCGGGCTCCGCTTCCTGGTGGTCCCGGAGCCGAGGGCCGAGGGCGCCTGGTATCCCGCCGAGGCCATCGGCGACGAATCCGCTCAGGCCCAGGTCAGCACCTCCGTGAAGGGCATCGTCTCGGCGATCCTGGTTTCCCCGGGACGGCATGTCAGGGCTGGCGAAGGGCTGCTCACCCTGCAGAGCCCCGAGCTGGCCCGCCTCAAGGCCGACTGGCTGTCGGCCCGCGCCCGGCGGGGCCGGGTGGAATCCGAGCTGGCCCGGGAGCAGCGGCTTTTCGAGGCCCAGGCCGGATCCCGGCGCGAGCTGGAGGCCGCCCACAGCGAGGCTGCCACGGCCCGGGCGGAGGAGGAGGCCGCCAGGCTCGCGCTGGAAGCCCGGGGCCTGAACCCGGAAACCGCCGGTGCGGTGATGGTCGTGAGGGCCCCGAAGGCGGGCTCGGTCACGGCTTACAAGGTGCAGCTTGGGCAGGGCGTGGAGGCGGGCCAGGAGCTGGGCAGCTTCCAGGTCGCGGCGGCGTCCATCGCCCGGCTGGAACTGCCCCAGCCCGCCCCCGAGAACTGGCTTCCCGGTGCCGTCACCGAGGTCCGCAAGGGCAACGGCCAGCGGTGGCGGGCCCGGCTGGAGAGCGTCCCCGCGACGCTCACCCCCGACACCCGGCGGCTGAGCTACCGCCTGCGCCTGCTGGGAGGCGCCCTGCCCATCCCGGGCACGCCCCTGGAAGTCCATGTGCCGCTGGCGAAGACAGTCGTCCTTCCCCAGAGTGCCCTGCAGCAGGTGGAAGGCACCTGGGGCGTCTTCGTGAAGGAGGGGGATGAGGCGGAATTCCGCCCCGTGCGCCGGGGCCCTGAGCTGGGCACCGATGTGATGGTGATGGCAGGCGTGAAGCCCGGCGAGACCGTGGTGGGCGAGGGCGCTTACCTGCTGAAGGCCCTCCAGATCAAGCGGAAGAGCGGAGGGGAAGGCCATGACCACTGAAGCGGTCTCATCGCATCGCCGTTCCCTCATCCGCCGCTGGTTTGACTGGATGCTGCCCCGCAAGGGCTGGGTCTTCGCGCTGGCGCTGGTGTGGGCCGCGTCCGGGGCAGCCAGTTTCCTGACCCTCAAGCGGGATCTCTTCCCGGACCTCACCCTTCCCAGCCTCAACCTGCTGATCCAAAGCCCCGGACGGGCCGCGGCCGAACTGGAATTGACGGTGGCCCAGCCGGTGGAACAGGCCATCGGCGGCCTTCCGGGCGTCAAGCGCGTCGTGAGCACGGTGCAGGCCGAGGTGGTCCAGGTCGTGGTGTCCTTCGAGGGCGACACGGACCCCTGGCGGGCCCGGCAGCTTGTGGCTGAGCGCCTCGCGGGCATCCTCGGGAACTTCCCCGAAGGGACCCGCGCGCCCCTTGTGTCCAGTGCCGCGGGCCGGCTCCAGGAGATCATGGAGATCGTCCTGGAAGGGCCCGCCATCGACCCCATGAGGCTGCGGGACCACACCGAGAAGGTGCTGATCCCCCGCCTCCAGGCGGTTCCCGGCGTGGCCCGCGTGGAGCGCCTGGGAGGAGAGGAGCGCCAGCTCCAGATCATCGTCCAGCCTGAGCGCATGCGCCTCCAGGGCGTGAGCCTGGGGCAGATCCTGGAAGCCCTGGAGGGCAGCCACCAGGACAGCGCCGCAGGGGTGATGGAGATCCAGGACAAGGGCTGGTTCATCACCGTGGGCAGCCTCGCGGCCCAGCCCGAGGCCGTGAAGAGGCTCCGCCTGAAGACCCCCCGCGGCGCGATCCTGCTGAGCGATGTGGCCGAGATCCGCGAGGGCGCGGCCTTCCGTCGCGGGTTGGCCCGGCACCAAGGACATGAGGATGTCAGTCTTCGCGTGGTCCGCCAGCCTTCGGCGGAGACCCTGGCCGTGGCCGGAGAGACCCGGAAGGCCCTGGACGAGCTGCGCCAGAGCCTGCCTGAAGGGATGGAGCTGACCCTGATGTATGACCAGGGGGAGCTCGTCACCCATGCCCTGAACGGCGTGAGCTGGGCCCTCCTGCTGGGCGGGGTGTTCGTCGCCCTCGTGCTGGTGGTGCTGCTGGGGAACCTCCGGGGCGCCCTCATCGTCATCGCCGTGCTGCCCCTCGCCACCCTGGGAGCGGCGGTGCCGCTCCAGATCGCGGGCCTGGGGCTGAACGCCATGACCCTGGGAGGTCTCGCCATCGCCGTGGGCCTGCTGGTGGATGCCGCCGTGATCATGGTGGAGAACCTCGCCCACCGCCTGTACGGGCATCGAGACCACCTCGAGCCGAGAAGGGTTGCCCTCACACGGGCCGCCGCCGAAGTCGGTGTTCCGATCCTCACGGCGGTGCTGGTCATCCTGGCGGTCTTCATCCCCCTGCTGGCCATCGGTGGCCTGGCGGGCAGGCTCTATGCGCCGCTGGCGGTGGCCATCGCCGCCGCCATGACCCTCAGCCTCGTGCTGAGCTTCACCCTGGTGCCCGCCCTCGTGGAGCGGTTCCTGCCTCCGGGCTCCAGGCTGGAGGAACCCCGGCTGGTGGCGGCCTTGAAGCGCGTCTACCGCCCCGCCCTGGAATGGGCCATGCGCCACGGCGCCACCGTCCGGGCGCTGGCCCTGGGGCTGACCGTTCCCAGCCTTTGGCTGGCCCTGAGCCTGGGGAGCAACTTCCTGCCCACCCTGGATGAGGGGGCCCTGCTCCTCAACAGCATCCTGCCCGCGGAAACCAGCCTGGCCGCCGTGGACGAAGCCAACTTCCAGCTCGAACAGAAGCTGGTGAAGCTCCCCGGCGTCTCATCGGTCTACCGCCGGACGGGCCGCTCCGAGCTGACCGAGGACCCCATGCCCCACACCATCTCCGATGTCCTGGTGGTGCTGGACGGCACCCGCCGGACGCCTGAGGTCCAGAAGGACGTGGCCGAGCTGGCGGAGGCGTTGCCCTATCCCGTGGAGCTGACCACGCCCATGCAGATGCGCATCGCCGAAGGCATCGGCGGCACGCCGGCGGACATCCAGGTGAAGCTGTTCCACCCGGATCTGGCCGCCCTGCAGGCCGGACTCTCCGGCGTCCAGGAGGCCCTGGCCAAGGTGCCGGGCGTGGCGTCCATCACGCCGGAGGGCGCGGGCTCCCTGCCGAAGTGGACCGTGGTGCCTGACGAGGACGCCCTGCGGCGGCTCGACGTGCCCCGGACGCTCATTGCGAAGACCCTGAAGACGGCCCTCCAGGGAACGGAGACGTCGCCCCGCTTCGACGGCCCTCAGCGCATCGAGCGGGTGGTGCGCTTCCCGGACGATGGCCGCACCAGCCCCGAGACCCTCAAGCGCCTGCCCCTGGTGCTCGACGATGGCCGCGTGGTGGAACTGGGCCAGGTGGCGCGGTTCGAGGAGGCCAGCACCCCCAGCCTGATCCGCCGGGAGGCGGCCCAGCGGCGCCTGGCCCTGAATGTCCGCACCACGGGGGATCTCGGCGGCACCGCGGATCGGCTCGAACAAGCCCTCAAGGGACTGAACCTTCCGAAGGGCACCGTGGTGAAGCTGGGCGGCAAGGTCGAGGAGGCCCGGGAGACCCAGAAGCGCCTGGTGATCGCCGTCGGCCTCGCACTGGCGCTGGTCATCGGCCTGCTCTACCTGGCGCTCGGGCGCTGGCGGGAGGTCATGGTCGTGGCGCTGACCCTGCCCGATGCCTTCGCCGGGGGCCTGTTCGCGCTCTGGCTGGCCGGGGAGAGCTGGAACATCAGCTCCATCGTCGGGATGATCGGCCTCTTCGGCGTGGCCGTGCAGAACAGCCTGGTGCTCATCACCCAGGCCAAGCACCTGGTGGCTGCAGGCCTGCCCTTTCACGAGGCCCTGAGAGAAGCCAGCCTCGGCCGGGTGCGCCCCAAGCTCATGACCGCAGGGGCGGCCATCCTCGGCCTGATGCCCATGCTGCTGGGCATCGGGGGCAGCGAACTGGAGCGGCCGCTTGCCATCGTCATGGTGGGAGGGCTGATCACCAGCACCCTCTTCACCCTGCTGGCCCTGCCCAGCTTCTATGCCTGGGTGGGACAGCCGAAGGGGGAGGGATCCTCCCCGAGTTGATTCCTTCCTCGCTCCAAAAAAGAAGCGGCGAAAAGCGCCGCTTCTTTTTTGGAGATCACGCGAAAGCGGACAAGGCGCCCACGGTGAACCCCGGGTGCCGGTCCATGAGGGGCCGCGGCGGGGGGACATGCTGGATCCCGGTGAAGCCGGCGTGGCTCAGCGCCAGGTCCCAGGCTTCGGGGGTGAGGAAGCCATGGCGGGGGCGCCAGCGGGGATCCAGCTGGACCTCGGTGAAGGCCTTGATGAAACTGAAGAAGAATTCCAGGTAGAGGGGGGTGTCCAGGTCGGGTTTCAGGCATTCGCCGATGACGAGGCGCCCGCCAGGCTTCAAGCGGGTGCGCAGGTCGAGCAGGGTGGCTTCGAGGTCCTGGGCCACGTGCAGCACATTGATGCCGACGATGGCATCCAGGCTGCCGGCCTCGATGCCCTGCGCGCCCAGGGGCCGGTTCAGGTCCAGGGCCTGGAAACAGAGGGGCAGCCCCGGCGCGGTGGCTTTCAGATCGCGCTGGGCCCGGCGAAGGAAGGTGGGCGCCACGTCTGTGAAGCGGTATTCGGCGATGCGGCTGAGCCAGCCCTGCCCGGCGCCCTGGGCGGCGACCAGCTGGGCGAAGGAGCCGGCGCCCCCCCCGAGTTCGAGCATGGCCGCGCCTTCCGGCAGCCCTTCCCGGAGGGCCAGCAGGGTGAGCAGGTTGTTGGGGAAATAGCCCAGGTTCTCGTTGCGGAAGTAGGCCATCCAGAGGGGGAACAGGGCCAGGTCGAACAAGAGGCCTTCGCCGGCCTTGCCCTCGGTGAAGAAGGGGCGGATGTGCGAGCGCACCCCGTCCAGCAGGTCGAAGTTGGCGGCATGGCCGGGGGCCTCCAGCTCCACCGCTTCGCGGATGCCCGCCAGGTCCAGGCCGGGCTGGCCTTCAAGCCGGTAGACGTCCCCCTGCCGCGTGAGCAGCCCCTCCAGCGCGAGGAAAGGCAGCATCCAGGCCAGGGGCTTGCGGGCCTGGTCCGGCAGGCCCTCACACAGGGCATCGAGGGTGGTGGCGGCCCTCAGCTGGGCCTCCCAGCCCAGATCCAGCAGCAGCAGCAGGCAGATGCGGGCGGTGTACAGGCCTGATGCGCGGTGGAGGACGAGGAAAGGCCGCGTGAAGAGGCGGGCGATCTCCGTCCCATGGGGGCCCAGCAGGTCGAGGCCCGGGGGGGCCTC
>JAMPXL010000040.1 GCA_023701165.1 Geothrix sp.
CTTGGGGTACTCGCCCCGGATCTCCAGCCCCCCCCTGCCCGCTTCGATGACGACCTTCACCTGCTCGTCCTTGCTGCTCGGCTTGAACTCGCCCGTGAACTCGACCTCCTCGCGGTCCCAGCCCTCCACGCGGATGAAGCCGTTGACGTTCTTCACCCGGAGCGTCGATCCCGCCGCCAGCGGCACAGTGCGGACCTCCGTGGCCTTTTCCGCCTTGGCGGGCTGGACCACCTGGGTCTGGGCGGCGAGCGGCGTCCAGAGGATGACGGCGGCCACGGCCGCGGCGAACGGATGGATGAGGGACATGGAAGCCTCCTGCGATGTCAGAGATCGTGCCCGGTGATACGAAGGGTTTCGGAGACGGTTTAGCGATCTTCCGGAAGGCCCCCCGGGAACTTCGTATACTTGGGGCGCCCGGAGTCCCCATGCCCCAGACCATCGACCGTCCCGAGCTCAGCCCTGCCGAGTGGAAGCTCATCCAGGACCTGCGGTCCCTGCCGGATGCGGCCCTGCGCGACCGCATGCAGGCCTCCCTCGGCGAGCTGCTGTTCTTCTTCCGCACCCCCCGCTGCCAGGGCATGGGCATCGAAGGCTTCCCCTGCGGCGACCCCCGCTCCTCCTGCGAGGACTGCCACCAGATCTGGGACATGCTCGACCGGGTGGCCGAGCGATCCAAAAAAGCCTGAATTTTCAAGATCACCGCCAACCCTGACGAGGAATAGCACGGAGGGTGGCACCATGAGCCGCAGGCTGAACGTCGGAATCCTGGTGGTCGAGGAGGACCGCTCGGCATGGCCGCGGATCAGCGGGTTCTTCACCCACCAGCTCGCCCAGGTGGGGGCCAACCCGGCGATGGTCTTCCGCGACCAGCTGCCGCAGCGGGCCGCGGGCTTCGACCTCATCTCCCTCACAGACCGCGCGGGCCGCCTGCGGGTGGTGGACCGCCTCCTCGACCGCCCGGACCTGCTCACAGACCTCCGCCTCACCCCCATCGTGAATCTGCATGCCCCGAACCCCGGCGCCATGCACAGCGACATGCGGACCCTCCTGGGCCGGGAGGGCACAGGCCTGACCCCCGACGGGCTGTGGGTCTTCAGCCGGGACTGGATGGCCCCCTGGTTCGAGCATCCCCTCGAGTTCCCGGAGCTGGGCCTGGCCCTGGCCCCGGGGACCAGGCCCGCCACCCCCGACCGCACCTGGGCCCGGCGCTCCAGCCTCGCCCTGGGCTCGCCGGTGGCCGGGGCCTGGCTGCCCCTGCCCGCCGGCGCGCGCTAGGAGGTCCGGCCCGCCAGCCAGCGGTCGCCGAAGTTCACGAGGACGGCCCCCGCGAGGATCAGCGCCGCGCCCGCGATCCGGACCCAGGAGAGGCCCCGCACCGGGAGGCCCAGCAGGCCGAAGCGGTCGAAAATCAGCGAAGAGCACACCTGTCCCGCCACGATGAGGGACACCATGGCCGCGAGGCCGATGCGCGGGGCGAGCATGGTCGTGCCGAACACGAAGAAGGCCCCCAGCACGCCGCCCAGCCACTGCCACCAGGCCACCCGCGGCAGCCCTCCCAGCGCGGCGAAGGGCTGTCCGGCCAGGGCCGAGACCAGCAGCAGCGCCAGCGTGCCCACGGCGAACGAGACCAGGGCGGCCAGCAGCGACCCACTGTGGAGCGAGTCCTTCAGCGCATTGTTGATGGCCGACTGCAGGGGGACGGCCAGCCCGATGGCGAAGGCCATGACGAGGAACACCAGAACCATCCGCGCCTCCCCAAGAAGGGCCGATGGTATCAGAGCGCCTCCCAGGCCTGCCGGGCATTCCCGGCGGCTCCAGCCGTGGCCGCCTTGACCCGGATGCGGAGGTCCTCCGGCAATTGGCGGGCTGCTTCCAGGGCCTGGAGCCGGAAGGGCGCCGCCAGGCCCGGCCAGGCCGACATCAGGGCCTCGGCCCACAGGACGTCCCCGAGGGCCGCGCGGGGCGCCCAGCGCCAGGGGGCGCCAAGCCCGGGTTCCCTCAGGGCCCCCAGGGCTTCGCTGGCCCGGCCTGCGCGCAGGGCCAGTTCGGCGGCGGCCTCCGCCGCTTCGCGCTGAGTGAAGGGATCGGACAGCCATGAGAGCACCGGAGCAAGGGCCGAAGCGTCCCCCACCCGGCCCAGGGCCTTCACCAGGGCGAACCGGGCGCCCTCGGGACCGAGGCGCAGGGATTCCAGCAGCCAGGGCCCGTCTCCCGGGCGGGCCGCCGCGCAGAGCCCTTCGGCGGCGGACCGCCGGACGCCCACCGGGCCTGTGGCCAGCGCATCCAGGTAGGGCCCCAGGCGGGCCTCGACCCCTTCCGTGCGCCGGGGCCCCGCCAGCGTGGCGGCTTCGCGGTCGGCGGCCCGGTACCCCGGCAGCGGCTCGGCGCCCCAGCCGGCGGCTTCGGCGCTTTCCAGCCAAATGGACAGTTCCTGTCCAAATGTTGCCATGTCCGGCAGGCGCTTCAGGGGATCCGGCTGGAGGGCGCGCAGCAGGATTCCGGCCAGCCGGGGCGGGAAACCCGGCCGGGCCGCGGCGGGCGGAAGCTGCACCTGGGCGTAGGCCTGGCCCGCGGCGTACTCGTAGAGGATGGCGCCCAGGGCGTAGACATCGCAGCGTCCATCCACGCTGCGGGGATCGCCATGCTGCTCGGGGGCCATGTAGCCCAGGGTGCCCACCACCATCTGGCTGCGGGTGGCGCGGGTGCGGCCTTCCTCCCCCTCCCACAGGCAGACTCCGAAATCCGTCACCTTGAGGCGGCCGTCCGCCGTGAACAGCAGGTTCGAGGGCTTGAGGTCCCGGTGGATCACGCCCGCCGCGTGGGCCACCTGGAGCGCGCCGCAGACCGGCACCAGGCGCCGCACCAGGGTGGCCGGAGCCTCGCCCCGGCAGGCCTTCAGGCTTCCGCCCGGCAGCAGCTCCATCACCAGGTAGGGCCAGGCGCCGCTGCGCCCGAAGGCGAAGATCTCCACCAGGTCCGGGTGGGACAGATGGGTGAGCACCTCGCCTTCACGGAGGAACCGGCGCACCAGCCCCTCATCCCCGTGGACCTCGGGACGCAGGAGCTTCACCGCCGAGACCAAGCTGCGGAAGCGGTCCTCCCCGCGGAAAACGAGGGCCATGCCGCCTTCGCCCAGGGGCTCCAGCAGCCGCACGCTGCCAATCTGCGCGGGAGGGCGGAGGGCGCTCATGCAGGTCCCTTCCCGGAGCTCACGGCGCCTGGGCCACGCGGTTCCGGCCCTCGGCCTTGGCGCGATGGAGGGCCGCGTCGGCCCGGGCCAGCAGGGCGCCCCCGCTGGTGTCGCTGGGCTTCAGGTCGGCCACCCCCAGGCTGCACGTGGCGTGGAGGACGCTCCCTTCCCCGGCATCCACGGGATGCCCGGCGAGGGCGGCCCGGAGGTCCTCCGCGGCGTTCAGGGCCAGGGCCGCGGAGGTCTCCGGGAGGATGGCCAGGAATTCCTCGCCACCGAGCCGGCCCACGGGATCCGACACCCGGAGGCGCCGGGCCAGGTGGCCGCCGAAGGCCTGGATCACGCGATCCCCGGCCTCAGGGCCATGCCCGATGTTGATCTGCTCAAGGCCGTCCAGGTCCGCCAGGATGACCGCCAGAGGCCGCTGGTGCCGCCGGGCCAGCTCGAAATGGGCCTCCAGCTGGGCCAGCACCGCGGCTCGGCTGCCAACACCGGTAAGGCCATCCAGGGTGCCATGGGCGCCGCTCTCCTGCTGGTACTGGCGGTCGAGCAGGTCCAGCCGCTTGAGCTTGAAGGCATGGGCGCCCACGCGCAGCACATCTCCCGGATGGAGGGCCACGGGCCCGGGCTCCGCCTCGGCCCGGCGGCCGTTCACATACAGCCCATTGGTGGAACCCAGGTCGCGCAGCGATACGGTGGCGCCGCCCGGGACCGGTTCCAGCCGCGCATGCCGCCGGCTCACCTCAGGCTCCGGAAGGCAGAGCCCGCATTCCGCAGAGCGGCCGATGTCCAGGCCATCCGGTGGCAGAGGGATCACCTCGCCCAGGGGCTGGCCGATGTAGCGGATCAGGATCCAGGCACGGGCCTCCGGCGCCCCTGGCCGGGTGGATGGGTCGGGAGCCGCGGATTCGGGGGACATCGCCCCCAGTCTATCTCAGCTCACCCCGAGCACACGCGGTTCCGTCCCTCCAGCTTGGCCCGGTAGAGGCCCGCGTCCGCCCGGGCCAGCATCTGGCCCGCGTCCAGGTCCCCGGCAAGGCGCTCGGTGATGCCGAGGCTGCACGTGACCACCAGGCCGCCTCCCGCCACGGGCACGGGGAATTCGGCCAGGGCCCTCCGGAGGCGCTCGGCGAAGGTCTGGGCGCCGGCCAGATCCGTTTCGGGAAGGATCATCAGGAACTCTTCTCCTCCGATGCGCCCCGCCAGGTCCGCCTCGCGCAGCGTGTTCCGGAGGCGCTCCCCGAAGGTCTGGAGGACGAAGTCTCCGGCGCCGTGGCCGAAGGTGTCATTGATCCGCTTGAAGCAGTCCAGGTCGCCCATCACCACCGACAGCGGCCGCCCATAGCGCAAGCTCAGGCCGAAGCGGGTCTGGAATTCCCCGAGGGTGCTGCTCCGGTTGGCCAGGCCCGTGAGGGGGTCCTTGGTGCTGAGGTCCAGCAGGGTCTCGTGGAAGGCCCGCTCCAGCGGATCCATGGCCACCAGCTTCAGCACGTGGGCGCCGATGGCCAGGCGGTCCCCTGCCCGCAGGACCACCGCCCCGCCGGGCCGCTCCCCGTTCACCAGGGTGCCGTTGGTGGAGCCCAGGTCCTCAAGCCGGACCTGGCCGCCCTCCAGGAGAACCCGCGCGTGGTGGCGGCTCACTTCGCTGTCCAGCAGCGCCACCTGGACATCCGGGGCGCGGCCGATGAGGGATTCACCGGGAGGCAGGGGGAAGATGCGCCCCAGCGCAGCGCCCGCATAGGCCACCAGGGCCCACTCTGCCGGCGCGCCAAGGCCTTCGCCCTCCCCCCGGGGCCGTGCCACCGTGGGCATCTCGATGCTGGCGGGGGTTGGCTGCGCGGCGGGGCGTGGGCGCGTCAAGGATCCTCCACGAAACAGCTGACCAGGGCGCCGTCGTCCTTGCGCCGCGCCAACACGAAGGGCGACCGGGCCGCCGCGAGGGCGGCGGGTTCGAGCCGCAGCAGGATGCGCCCCTGGCGGGCATCGTGCCGCAGGTCCGCCACCCCCTTGCGGGGAATCCGGAACAGGCCGAGCACCTCGAGGTTCCGCACATTCTCCCCCGTTCCGCGCACCAACTGGAGGCTGTAGCGCATCCAGAGCCCCTGGGGCAGCCGCTGGACATCCTCGCCCTGGAAGGGCACCGCCAGGGTGAGCATGGTCTCCAGGCCAGGCCGGGCCGGGCCGGCGCCCAGCCCCGGGTCCAGCCGCCGGGCGGCAGGCCGCGCCAGCGGTTCCGACAGGCGCCGGGCCACCGGCCGCGCAAGCGCCTCCACGCGCCCGGAGACCGCGGTCCGGCGCGGCAGCGGAGGCACCGCCATCTTCGTGGCACGGCCCGCTTCCAGCGGTTCCATATGCACCACCGTGGCGCCGGCGGCCCATTGAGTCCAGCCGGCCTCATGCGCCAACCGGGCGTGGAAGGGCTCCAGGGCCCGGCCCTCCACGGCGTCCTGCAGCAGCACCATCGCTTTCGGATCCGCCTGGGGGGGCTCCAGGCCCGGGCGGCCCTCCACCTGCAGGCCGGGAGAGCCGTGACTGTGCATCACGAACCGCGCGGGAGCCGCCTCCACCACCTTCAGGCCCGAGAAGGCCCGCCGCAGCGTCTCGGCCGCGTCCGCCATCGCGTCCTTGACCCGTCCGAGCATCAGGATTCCTTGACCACCAGGCTGTGCAGGGCCGCGCCCACCCGCTCCAGGGGTTCCGTGAGGTCCATGTGGTAGCCCGCCTCCAGCAGCATGGCCACCGCCTGCTCCTGGGCCGCCGCATCCACGGAAGCCGCGAACATCACGCGCAGAGGGGCCGCGCCTTCCGCCAGCTGGATCAGGAGGTCGCGGGGCCCGGCCCGGAACGCATCCCCCACCCTGGCCAAGGGCGATTCCTGGCTCTTCTGCACCGCCAGCACTGGGCACTTGGCGTCCCCCGACCAGCCGCCCGCCAGCTCCGAAGCGCTCAGGATGAACAGGTCCGGCGCGGATTTCAGTTCCTTGAGGAGGGTCTTCTGGATGACCTCCTCCTTCAGGTGCGGCTCGAGGGACTTGCCGTAGAGGATGCCCTGGAGGCGCGTCGGGGTGATGGGTTCCGTGTAGCGGAAATCCAGGGGGATGCCGGAGGTATCCGTCATCAGGAGGCCGCCGAGGTAGCTTGCCCCCTCCTTCACCGCCATGAAATAAGCCAGCTTGATCGGATCTGCCATGTACTCACCCCTGCCCGGAAGGCTCTATCCCCATCGGCGGCAATCCCTCTTGCCTTTTGTCCTGCACCTGATACAGTGGATTTTCCACTCGTTGGGGAGTGGTCTAATGGTAGGACAACGGTTTCTGGTACCGTCAGGTGAGGGTTCAAATCCTTCCTCCCCAACCACTCACAATTTGTTCGATGGTCCCATCGTATAGCGGTTAGTACACCGCCCTCTCACGGCGGGAACAGGGGTTCGATTCCCCTTGGGACTACCAGCAAAAGAGCCTAGAGCAATCTAGGCTCTTTCTGTTTTCATTCTGAGGGCGAAGCCGCTCCTTCCTTTGGATCCAGCCATGACCGATCCCCTCAGCGCCCTGGATCCCGCCTCCCGGCAGACCATCCAAGCCTTCCGGGACGCATCGCTCGAGTTCAGGGCGGCCGGCATGCAGGCCCTGTTCGCAGAGGATTGCGAGTTCGTGGGCGCCTTGTCGGCCGGCTCCCTCCGGGGGCCCAAGGTCATCGAGGCCCACATCCGCCAGGTCTTCAAGGGCGTCGCCACCAGCGGCGTCCCGCGATCCCGCGGCCTGGGGGTCCAGGGCCGGCAGGTCGTGTTCGAGTGGGAGATCCTCGACCCCAATGAAGGCCCCGCCGAACCGGCACCCGGGCGCTTCACCCTGCTCCTGGATGATTCGGGGCTCATTTCCCGGATCAAGGTCGAGTGGAA
The DNA here is from genome assembly GCA_023701165.1 of Geothrix sp. Classification (GTDB taxonomy): domain Bacteria; phylum Acidobacteriota; class Holophagae; order Holophagales; family Holophagaceae; genus Geothrix. Next base: position 7,089 of record JAMPXL010000040.1, read on the forward strand.
TCCCAAGTCGCTTCCGCGGCGGACGAACCGGAAGTAGGCGCGCCACCATCCAGAAGTGGCCGCGTCGGGCCCGCCTGTGCTTGGATGGATCATGCGTGCACGCGGATTCTGGCTCCTCCCCCTGGCCGTGGCCGGGATGATCTTCTGGCTCAGCGCCCAGTCCCACTACCCGGGCGGTCTCCAGCTGCCCCCCCCCCTGGACAAGGTCGGCCATGCGGCGATCTTCGGCGTCCTGGCGCTGGCCCTGGATCTGGCCCTGCGGCGCTCAGCGCCGGGGCTGCCCCTCTATCGCCGCCACCTCCTGATCCTCGCCCTTGTGGCCCTCTA
>JAMPXL010000041.1 GCA_023701165.1 Geothrix sp.
CGCGCGATGAATCCCCTCGTCCAGATCCTGGGCTGGGCCCTCGTCCATGCGCTTTGGCAGGGCTGCCTGCTGGTGGCGCTGGCGGCCCTGGGCGGAGGCTTCCTGCCGGGCCCATCGCGCCACCGGATGAACGGGCTGATCCTTTCTCTTTGCCTGCTGCTGCCCGCCATGACCGCATGGCGGTTCCATGGATCCGTGCCCCGGCCGGGCCCGGCCGGCGTGGCAGTTTCGCGCCTGGAGGCCCCTCCCGCTCCCGCCCTCCCCGGCCAGTCTGCGCCCAGGCCCCTGCTGGCGCGCCTGGAAGCCTCGCTGCAGCCCCGCCTGCCGATCCTGGTGGCCCTCTGGGCCCTGGGGGCCGGCTTCATGGCCCTGCGCCTGGGCGGGGGGTATGCCCTCAGCCTGCGCTGGAAACGGCAGGCGGTGGCGGCGCCCGGCGAATGGCAAAGCCGGCTGGAGGCACTGGCCCGGCAGATGGACCTCCGGCGGCCGGTGCGCCTGCTCCTGGTGAAGCTCGGAGACACCCCCATGGTCCTGGGGCTGTGGAGACCCGTGATTCTGCTTCCGGCGGCCCTGCTCACCAGCCTGCCCCCCGCCTACCTGGAGGCGCTCCTGGCCCATGAACTGGCCCACGTGCGCCGCCGGGACTACCTGGCGAATCTGCTCCAGGGCCTGGCCGAGGTCCTGCTCTTCTTCCATCCCGCCGTCTGGTGGCTTTCGGCCAGGATCCGGGCCGAACGCGAGGAACTCTCCGACCAGCTGGCGGCCCAGTGCCTGGGCGACCCGCGGCGCCTGGCCCTGGCCCTCAACGCGCTGGACGATGTCCAGCCTGCCTTCCCCCGTCCGTTTTTCCCGGCCCTTGCGGCCCGAGGAGGCCATTTGCTGTCCCGCATCGAACATCTGCTTTACCCCCGGCCCGCGTCGAGGTCCCCCTGGGGGCTGCTCACCCTCCTGCTGATCCCCTGCGCGGTGCTCGCCCTGCGGGCCGCGGCCCCGGAGCCGCCCCCCATCGGCGCCCCGGCCGAGGTGGTGGCGAAGCTGGACGCCCTGGCGGTCAGGGAGGGGCTGGATCCCCAGCTGCTCCGCAGCATGGCCTGGGTGGAGAGCGGCTTCAACGCCAAGGCGAAGAGCCCGAAGGGCGCCACGGGCCTGCTCCAGGTCATGCCCGGGACGGCCCGGGCCCATGGGGCGACGGATCTGGACGATCCCGACCAGGTCATGGCCGCCGGGGCGAAGTATCTGCGCGTGCTCCTGGACCGCTACCAGGGCGATGTCCCCAAGGCCGTGGCCGCCTACAACTGCGGCGAGAAGGCCCTGGACGAAGGGCGCATCACGGAGGAGGCCACCCGCTACCGGGCCCTGGTGCTGGAGGTGCTGGCCGCCAAGGCCGTCCAGCCGGAAGCGCCTCTGGAGGAGGGGGAGATCCAGGGCGTCTTCAGGATGGGGGGTGGGCAGATGACCCTTCAGATGCGGGGCAAGGTGCAAGGCAACCTGACTGTGACCATCCTTCCCGAGGACAAGGCCAGCGATGCGGGGAAAGTCCAGATCGGTTCGATGCGGCCGGATGGGACCCATGCGGTGAGCGGGTGGATGGAGACCCGGCCCAGGATCGTGATGAAGGCCCCGAAACCGGGTACTGTGCTGCTGATCCAAGGCGAGGATCCCGGCACGGGCTGGAAGGGCGAAACGCGGGTGCTGCTGGACGCCCCCTGGAAGACCTTCGCCTTCCGGATGGAGAAGCCGAGGCCCTGAATCAGGGGCCGTACGCAGAAAGGCCCGGCAGCGCCGGGCCTCTCTGCGTACGGAGAATCGGATCAGGCGGCGTGGACGCGCCGGCTGCGGTGCATGACCTCGGCTTCGAGCTCGGCTTCCAGGGCCTGGACCTGGCGGAGGACGGCGAGACCGCGCGGGGAGGCGCTCATCTGGCGCTCCAGCTGGTTGAAGACCTCATGGAGCCGCTCGGCGGTGGTCCAGAAGGCCGGGTTGTGCTGTCGAACGCTGGTGTCCATGTGCATGGCAGCTCCGGATGTTTCCTGGACATCATCATCGTCTTTGCCGATGACCAATGCTAGTGATAGACATCACAAGAAATGTCACGAGTTACGCGTGATTTTGTCATGGAGTGCGTGACAATCCGGCAAGGCCCCGAAAAACATGACATTCGGGTCGTGATCGATGGAATCAGGCCCGTCCCGGGGCCTTTGACAGCCCCCGGCTGGCCAGGAGGTGGCCGATGGCCACGGCGGCGGCATCGGCCGCATCCGAGGGCAGTTCCTCTTTCAGGTTCAGCAGGGTCATCACCATCTTCCCCACCTGGTGCTTGTCGGCCCAGCCGTAGCCGCTGACGGCCTTCTTCACCTGCATGGGGTTGTAGTCGCCCACGGGCAGCCCATGGAGGGCCGCCGTGAGCAGGATGCCCCCGCGGATCTGCCCCAGCTTCAGGGCCGTGGCGGCGTTCTTCTCCACGAAAGGCGATTCCACGGCCATGAAGCCGGGCTGGTGGGCGGCGATGGCCTCGGCCAGGCGCTCATGGATGCGCAGGGCCCGCTGGTCGAAGTCGGCCCCGCGGGGGTTGCGGATGACCCCGGCCTCCACCAGGGACATCCGGGAACCGAAGCGCTCCACCACGGCCCAGCCGCAGGCCAGGGAGCCCGGGTCCACGCCCAGGCAGCGCACGGGCGAGGGCGCGACGATCATCGGCCCTTCCGCTTGCCGGTGCCCCGGACGCTGCCTTTCGGAGGCTTCGGGCTGGCCTCGCGGGACTTTCCGCTCGCTTCCCGGGCCTTTTTCGGGGGACGTCCCTTTGGTGCCGAGTCGCGGCGTCCCCGCTGCTCCTGGGCCTGGGACCGTCCCCGCCGCGGCTTCTCCAGGTCCCCCTCCCGCAGCGTGGCGGGCGCTGCGAGGGTCGGCACGAACTGGAAGGCCTTCCCCTGCGCATCCTGGGCCTTCGCCTCCGTGAGCCAGCCGCTGACGCGGCGCAGGTCCTCGTCCGCGGCGGTGATCTCCACCTCCACCGCGTCGCCGATGGTGAGCACCACGGTGCCGCGGAGGCCGGTGGCCTTGGTGCGGTGCTCGTCGATCCAGAAGTTCCCGCCCAGGGCCGCCAGGGGCACGCCCACCTCCACGAAGGGGGTGTCGAGGGTGATGAACACCACCCGGGCGGAAAAGCCCTGGATGCGGCCCCTGAAGCGCTGGCCGATGCGGGATTTCATCAGGAGGCAGGCCTTCCACTTGTCGTTCTCGCGCTCGGCTTCTGTGGCCTTCTGCTCGGCATCGCTGGCGCCCTTGGCCAGCACGGCCAGGTGGCTCTGGAGGGCCTCGGGCAGGCGCTCGCCGCGGAGCACCTTCCGCAGGTAGCGGTGGACGATGAGATCCGGATAGCGGCGGATGGGGCTGGTGAAGTGCAGGTAGTCCTGGAGGGCCAGGCCGGAGTGGCCGATGTTCTCGACGCTGTACTCGGCCCGCTTCAGGCTGCGCAGCAGCAGGGTGTTGATCATGGCTTCCAGGGGGCCGCCGCGGATCTTGTCGAGCATGGCGTTCAGGTGCTCGGGAGTGGGCACCTCCCTGGGCTTGAGCAGCCCGAAGGTGCGGGCCACCTCCGCAAAGATCTCCAGCTTCAGGGGATCGGGCTCGTCGTGGATGCGGTAGATGGTGGGGAGCTTCTTCCGCGTGAAGAACTGCGCCACGGTTTCGTTGGCCAGCAGCATGAACGCCTCGATCATTCGGTGGGCGTCATGGCGCGGGTAGCGCCGGGCGTCCACGGGGCGCCCTTCGGCATCGAAGATGAACTCGGCCTCTTCGGTGTCCAGGTTCATGGCGCCCCGGCCCAGGCGGGCCTCCGTGAGCCGCCTGGACAGGACCAGGGATTCGTCCAGCAGGGCGCAGAGATCCTCGCCCAGCTCGGCGCGCTTCCGCGCCGACAGGTCGATGCAGGCCTCCTTCACCTCGTCGTAGGTAAGGCGCTTGGCGCTGCGGATGACGCTTTCGGAAAGGCGCGTCTCCACCACCTCGAGATCGGGCGAGATCGTCATCCAGGCCGTCATGGTGAGCCGGTCCACGCCTTCCCGGAGGCTGCACAGGTCCCCGCTGAGGCGGTCCGGGATCATGGGGATGGCCTCGTCCGGGAAGTAGATGGAGGTGCCCCGCAGGCGGGCCTCCTCGTCCAGGGGACCGCCCTCGGTGACGTAGTGGCTCACGTCTGCGATGTGGACGCCCAGAAGCCAGCCGCCGCCCTCAGATTTGGGCAGCACCTCCAGGCTGATGGCGTCGTCGAAGTCCTTGGCCGTGGGGGGATCCACGGTGCAGGTGAGGACTTCGCGCACATCCTCTCTTCCCTCGATCCACTCGGCGGGGATGGCCGTGGGGAAGGGGGCCAGCTCCCGCATGACGGCGTCCGGGAAAACCGTACGCAGGTTGAAGAGGGCCGCCGTGAGCTTGTTCTCGATCTTCAGGTCGGTCCTCTTGCCCAGCCGCGCCACCACGGTGCCGCGCAGCTGCTTCGCCCCGGGATCGGGATCCAGCTTCACGCTGACCAGCTCGCCGTCTTCGGCGAGGTCCGTGGGGGGGACCGAGATGATCTGGGGCAGGCGGGGCTCGAGGGGCACCACGCGCCAGCCCCAGGGCTGCTTCTGCAGGGTGCCGGGCAGGGGGACGTCACCCCGGCCCTTGACCTCCAGCACCCGGGCCTTGAGGCGGCCATCCCAGCCCTCGCCATTCACTTCGGCCACCACGCGGTCGCCGTGGATGGCCCCATGGGCATCCTGCCAATCCACCAGCAGGTCCATGCCGGGCCCCTTGCGGGCGCCGGCCAGCCTCAGGAAGCCGCCGGCACCCTCCGGGTGGCCCAGGAACGTGGCCTCGAAGCTCTCATACAGACGAAGCCCCGGGGCCTGGGGCCTCGGGGCTCGAGAAGCGTCCCGCCGATCGGGCGTGCGGGCCGGGGGACGGACGGGAATGCGGGGAGCGGCGCGGCGGGGCATGCCCTCAGGGTACAGCCTTCCGCGAGAAGGTTAGCCCTTCTTGGGCTTGGCCTTGCCCTTGGCAGGGGCGGTGGCCCGGCCGAAGAGGACGTCCAGCTGCTGCTGGACCTTCTTGCTCGCGGGATCCAGGATCGCGAGACGGTAGAGGAAGCGCGCCTTGCCCGCCTTGTCCCCCTGCGCCTCGAGATAGGCGGGGCTGGACACGACCGCTTCGACCCACTTGGTCCGCTCGCCCTTGCCAGCCTTGTAGTCGGCCACCTGGTCGGCCTCACCCTTGAGCTTGTCTTCCATGACCTTCACCAGCGGGTCGAAGGCTTCGGATTCGCGCTTGGTGACGTCCAGGTAGGTCTGGAAGAACTTCACCCACTTGGCGCAGTCCGTCACTTCCTTCTCCACGCCAAGGGCCAGGTCCAGCTCCTGGCGCTCGCCCGGATCCAGGACGCTCTTGCCCTTCAGTTCCTTGATGCGGGCGTCGTTCTCCTCGAGCACCTGCTGGGCCCGGGCCCCGGCCTGGGTGTAGTAGGTGACCGTCTGGGCGAAGGGCTCCTTGATGCCGTTGTAGCTTTCGAGGCTCAGGGCCTTGGCGGCCTGGGCGTACTCCAGGGCCTTCTCCCAGGCTCCGGCGGCATCGGCGGTTTCCACCGCCATGCGATAGGCCTGGCCAAGGTCCATGTAGACCGCGCAGCTCTGGACCAGGGTCTGGTTGTTGGTCTTGTCAAAGGCCGGCTTCACGGGAGGAAGCAGGGCCTCGGCCCGCTTCATGGCCTCGGTATACAGGAGGTCCGCCATCAGCTTGTCCACGGCCGGCCGCTCGGCCTTCACCCGGTCTCCCAGGGAAGCGGCTGGGGCCTGGGCGATCAGGGCCGCGGGAACAAGAAGAGCTGGAAGGAGGGCGAGTGTGCGCATCAGCTTGACCCAAAAATGAAGGGGGTGGACCCCAGGGGGAAACACCCATTGTTCCTGGATCGGCGGGCCATGGCTAGCCCCAGACGGCAGATCGCAATTATCCCAGGGCTTTGAAACGGGCAGGGGCTGGCAGGAAGCGGCCTGATCCCCTGGGCCCAGGTAGCATGGAGTCATGGATCTGGTCCTGCTCCGCCTGTCCGCCCTCGGCGACATCCTCCGTGTTCTCCCCGCCTGGGCGAACCTGCACGAGGCCTTCCCCGGCGCCCGGTTCCGGGCGGTGGTGGAAGACCGCCACGCCTTTCTGCTGGAACCGATGCCTTGGGTGGAGCCTGTGCTCGTGGTGCGGAAGCGGCTGTCGAATCCCCTGACGGCCCTCGGGGAACTGAGGCGCGTGGCGGGCCTGGTCCGGGGGGCGGAGGCCAGCCTGGATTTCCACGGCATCCTCAAGGCGGCGTTGATCCCGAGGCTGGCGGAGGTCTCCGAGCGCTGGGGGGATGGGGTCACCAAGGAGTTCGCGGGGTCACTCCAGACCCATCCCTTGCCCTTCCGGCACCAGACCCGGTACAGCCAGGCCCTGGGGCTGGCTGGGGCCTTCGGCCGCAGCCGGGGTGTGGAAGGCCTGGACCGGTTCCGTCCCGTACTCGCGGAGGCCGAGCTCCCGGACCCCGGGGCGGTCTGGCTTCAGGGCGCCAGGCCCAGGGCGGTGCTGGTGCCCGGGGCCTCGCGCCGGGGCGCCATCAAGCGCTGGCCTCTGCGCCATTGGATCGAGCTTGCCCGCCTGATGAAGGACCGCTGGGATCTGCGATGGTCTCTCGGGCCTGAAGAAGAAGACCTCCGCAGCTGGCTGCCCGAGGCCACCGGGGTGCCGGCCTTTCCTCGGCTGGGGTTCTGGCAGCTGGCTTCCGCGCTCCGGCAGGCCGACCGCGTGGTGTCGCCGGACACCGGGCTGCTGCATCTGGCCGTGGTGCTCGGGGTTCCGGTCCTGGGCCTCTACGGGTCCAGCGACCCGGTGGTGGCGGGGCTGCCCCCGGGGGCAGGGCGCGTGCTCCGCACCGGCATCAGCTGCGCGCCCTGCCGGGAGCGGGCCTGCCAGCGGCGGCAGTGCATGGAGGATCTGGCGCCGCAACGGGTGGCCGAGGCCTTCTGAGCGCAGGATTCGGACAAATCAAAGAATCGCTGCTCCTCAGGCTTTTTTTTGCAAAGATAAGGCCCTCACGATCGGATACGTGACATGCCTTCGACCGACGCCTTCCAGGAGCTATTCCGCCGCCATCCGGTTCCCATGTGGATCTACGATCTGCAGACGCTGCGCTTTCTGGAGGTGAACGACGCGGCCTGCCAGGTCTACGGGCATGACCGGGAGGCGTTCCTCCTGCTGTCCCTGCGCGACATCCGTCCCCCTGAGGAGGTGGTGCTGCTGGAGGGCAACGTGGCCCGGGGACGGGAGCCCTTCCAGCGGAGCGGCACCTGGTGCCACATGACC